>NZ_JBSSEP010000009.1:0-253321 GCF_054061835.1 Pseudomonas sp. TE12234 | reverse complement strand
GTCAAGGGGCTGGAGTTGGGGGCCGATGATTATCTGGTGAAACCCTTTTCCTATGCCGAGTTACTGGCACGCGTACGCACTTTGCTGCGCCGTGGTCCGCCTCGCGAGGTTGAGCACTTTGTGGCGGGTGATCTGAGCCTGGACTTGTTGCGACGCAGGGTAACGCGCAACGGCGAGCGTCTGACCCTGACCAACAAGGAGTTCGCCCTGCTGCATCTGCTGCTCAGTCGCGAAGGGGAAGTGCTATCGCGCTCGCTGATTGCCTCCCGGATCTGGCAGATGAATTTTGACAGTGACACCAATGTGGTGGATGTCGCTATCCGTCGACTGCGGGCCAAGGTTGACGATCCATACCCACTCAAGTTGATACACACAGTGCGTGGTATCGGTTACATGCTCGAGGTGCAATCCTGAATCCGTTTCCGCGCACCCTGAGCCTGCGCCTGGCGATGATGTTCGCACTGGTCAGCACGCTGTTACTGGGCTCCATTGGTTTTTATCTCTATCAATCGCTGCAGCGAGAGATTGCCTGGCGCGATGACCAGGCCCTGCTGGGGCGCCTGGAGCGAATGCAAGCCTTGATCAGCGATAGCGACAGCATCGAGCAATTGCGAGGTCGGCCCAAGCTCTACGAAAACATGTTGGGCAATCGCGACAATTTGCTATGGATCGTCGATGACACCGGCAAGGTGCTGATCGAAATCAACCGAGTGGGGATGACGATTCCAAAGTTGCCGGCGGCACCCCATGCTCGCCTCGTTGACGATCACGCTACCGAGCCGGTGCGGCTTGCCTGGCAGGACGTCATGCAGGGTGATCGCGGCTTGACCCTGATCGCTGGCAAGTTGTTGGCAGAGCGCGAGCAGATGATGGGGGTTTACCGGCTCAAGCTATGGCTGGCCATGTCCGTCGGTGCGCTGCTGGCTTTCGTATTCGGTTGGTGGGTCAGTCAACGAGGCTTGCGCCCCGTGCGTCTGCTGGCCAAGCGCGCTGCGGCAATTGACGTGCAGCATCTGCATCTGCGGCTGGATGAGTTCAATGAACTGAATGAGCTCAAGCTGCTCTGTAGCGCCCTCAACCAGATGCTTGCACGCCTTGAGGACGGATTCGCCCAGCTTTCACGTTTCTCGGAAGACCTCGCCCATGAGATGCGCACCCCGCTCGGTAACCTGATGGGGCATACCCAGCAAGCCCTGAGGCGCAGTCGCTCCATCGAGGACTATCAGAACCTGCTGGTTTCCAATCAGGAAGAGTATGAAAGGCTGGCCAGAATGATCGACAGCATGCTGTTTCTTGCCCGTACCGAGCAGCCAAACGCTTGCGTAAAATTCGAGCAAATCAACCTGCACGGTCTGATCGAGCAGCTATGTGAGTATTTCGAAGGCGTGGCGCAAGAGCGAGATGTGCAACTGATAAACCAGACTCAGGGTCAGGTGCTGGGGGATCCAGGCTTGATCCGTCGCGCATTGGCTAACTTGCTGGCCAACGCGCTGCGCTACGCGACTCCCGCGTCTGCTGTGACCGTCAGCAGCGAGATTTCAGGTGACAGGTTCCAAATCACGGTGCAGAACCACGGCGAGCGGATTGCTGCAGAACATCTACCGCACTTGTTTGAGCGCTTTTACCGGTGTGACCCATCACGCAATCAACCCGACGATTCCGGTGGTTTGGGATTGGCCATTGTTCGCTCAATCATGCAACTGCATGGCGGTCACGTTTCCGTTGATAGCACTGAAGCAGGAACGAGCTTTCACTTGGAGTTTCCCTCTTAAAAACGCCTGAGCTCGAACCAAAAGAATTGCACCTGACACAGCGCATGCTGGCAAATTGCCCTAGAATGAATTTCGTTGCAGTAGTGACCACGTAGAAAGCATCCAAATGGGGGCCCGAAAAGTTTTCTTTCGGGCACATGCGAAAGGGGGTAGAGGCAGTGCTGAGCATGAATCCGAAAGCCTGCTACGCCATTTTTAGGGAGATGTAACCGTGCCCAGCATCATTTTTGAATCGCAAATATGCGCATCAGATCTGATCCCTTGGGAATTGTTTTCAATACTCTACGACCTTCAAATCGGCATCTTAACGGTCGCTCAGCCCCCATCTTGCTTGGCTTTAACATTGCTTGCCAAGGCACGGTTCTCCCTCTGTGCCTTGGAAACGTTAAAGTGATGTTTACTAAACGGCGCAGCTCCTTGGCAGGGTTCATTATCCTCGCTGTCGGATTGGTTGGCTTTTCGGCCCTGCTACTGCTGAAGTCCGAGACTCAACGTACAGAAAAGCGTTTCTCGGAATACGTGCAAAACATTTCCGGCGTCGTGCGCAATCAGCTTGATACCAATGAGGCTGTGTTGGCCGGTTTCTCTGCATTTCTTCAGGCTGTGGATCAGAGCGATACGGATGCAGCGGCCCGTTACGCAGCGGCCGTTTTATCCGCTTACCCTCATATTTACATGCTTGAGGCGGCGAGGGCGGTGCCCATCGGCGAACAGGCAGCGTTCGAAGATCTATTGCGTCGTACCTGGCGGCCAGACTTTGAACTCAAGGACTTTCCGAGCCTCACTCATCAACCGGCACAACCTCAGGTCTATCTCAACGAGACCTGGCCTGTATTGTTCATGTATCCGTTACTCCCTGAAGCCAGCTCGATCTATGGCGTCAGGCTGGAAACCGTCGCCTATCTCTCCTATGCGCTGGCTCGAACCCAGGGTATCCAGAAACCTGTCGTATCTCCTGTTTTCTCAATGTATGAGGGCGGTAGCGCTTACATTCTGATGCAGTCAGTCAGTCGGCCTGAACAGGCGCGAGAGAACACCCGCCCCAATTTCTTTGGCAGCACGATGGTGTCTTTGCTTTTGATCAAGACGGGGTCACTACAGGATGCTGTGTTTTATGCGAACGTAGATCCGTTGGTTCACGTCAGTGCTCTCCTGAAATCCGCTGCAGGATTTGAAAGCAATGTCTTTTCAACGGAGACGGAGCAAGCCGGTATCCTGGATCGCCTCCTGTTACCGGCTTTGTCCGATAAGGTCGAGATCAGGAGTGTTTCACAACCGATGACCTTGTTGTTTGAGCGTCAGTTGCGATTAGGGGATGTTCTGACTGCGGAAACATTGATAATTCTTGCGGTTCTCGCGGGTGCATTCGTATTGATGCCCGTGGTGCTGATTCGGCATTTCAAAGCGATTGAAAGAGCCGAGGTTGAACATGAGCGCTCGGCTTATCTCGCCACCCATGATGTTCTAACCCAACTGCCGAATCGCTACCTCTTCGTCGAGCGTTTTGATCAGGCCCTCTCAAACTGGACATCGAGCGGGACTGCGTTTGCCGTACTGTTGATCGATCTGGATCATTTCAAGGACATTAACGATAAGCATGGCCATGAGGTCGGTGATCAGGTTCTCATAGCTGTCGCGAATCGCATGCTTCAGGTCACTCGTTCTTGTGACACCGTCGCACGCTACGGCGGAGATGAATTCGTGATTCTGATCACGGATCTTATCAACCCAGAGAGTGCTGAGCAGTACGCTGAGAGGGTACTGGAAGCCATTGCCCAAACAGTGGCGACAAGCGCAGGAGAGCTATCACTGTCGTGCAGTATCGGAGTCTCTCTGTGCCCCAATCATGGCCAAAGTCTGGGTTCGTTGCTGAAAGCGGCGGATCAGGCCATGTATGGCGTTAAACAACTGGGGCGAAAAGGAATTGCGATGACTGAGTCCCCAGAAGCTTGAGATGGTTACCCATACTACGTAGCTTCCGAACACCGCAATCGTATGATCAAGGCCAATGAAGCTAAGGAAACCAGCGCATGTGAATATCCTTGAGGGCGCCGTTGGCCTCGATGCGACGATAGCCCTCGTCGTACATCTCCAGCGCCCGCAATCCGTCTGGGTGGGCCAAGCTAAAGCCAATTGTTGAGTTTTCCACTCCGCAATTGAAGGCGAAGCGCACTACATCCTCAGTGCCCGATTGTTTGGCTTTTTGATTTCTAACCTCTAGGTCATTGTTCATAACTAATGCCGCCTGAAAACGACGAGCAGCGAGTTTTTGCAGGCTTGTTAAGTCCGAGAGTGAGTTCTCGAACACCACCCCTGAGGACTGGAGCGCGGTCACCTGGGCTGAATACTCATAGTCTCTGGTGATGCCAACGACAGTGCCGGGCCGCAAAACACATTTTCCATCTGGAGGCTTCGGCAAGGGAGCATTGATATGTTCGAAGACGTCGTTACGTACTTTGAAGATCGGCTGTGCAGCCAGCTTGATCTTGCCCTCGAATTCGGGTTGCCAGCTCATGTTGAAGCAGGCGGCGACTTGGCCACTCAGAACCATGTACTTACAGCGTGAATACGGCACTACTCTTAGTCGAACCTGTATCCCCATCTCTTTGAAGGCAGCTACAACCACGTCATTGGCGTAACCTGTGCCATCGCTCTTTGACCATGGTGCGGCGGCATCTTCGACCATGATTGTGAGCGTCTCGCGCGTCTCTTGTGCGATGCAGGCGCTCGCTGTCAGCAGCTGTAGTGTGCAAGTCAGAAGGATCGGAGCTACATTTGGCCACATTCTTTGACGACTCTTTTTTTATACATGGGAGGCTTTATTGAATCGGTGAAGCTTTGCTGGGAGTTGAAGCATGGCCAAGGATATCGAAAACCCCTGTATTTCCGTTTGCTAACTGAATAGTGAACTGTGCCTGAGCTGTGGTCGTACCAAGGAGGACATCAAAAAATGGAAGCGCATGAAACGGCCAGAAAAGATGGCTGCGGTGCAGCGAGCTACTCAGCGTATGAAAAGCCTGCAAAAAAAGAATGCTTAAACCTCTTTGGGTATGGTTAGGCGAGCTGATGCTGCGAGTTGCGCAGTGGTATTCGCGGTGACCAATTACGGTGACAGTGATACAAAAAAGCAAAGCCCCGAAGGTTCGCGACTTCGGGGCTTCTATTTTCGCCTTCATCCCTTAATGATTGGCGAACGTGGCGGCGAGAATACCAGTGTTGAATCGATGATTCACTACGATAGGAGGAGGGTGTCTTCGCTCGGAAGGGCGTCGTACGAGTGAATGAAGCTAGTACCAATTTTTCACCGGTGACTTAGTAATAAATGCGCAAATTGAGCCTTCAAAAGGCAGGAAGGGCCCGGCATCCGAGTTGGTCTAGGTCGCAACAAACGTCATTGCCGGGTTGACCAGGGGGCGCGGAGTTCAACTACATCGTCCCTGCCACTATCATGCCGAGTGGCCCAAGGCTGGCCATACCTGTTTGCAGTTGCTGAATTTGCGGGCCAAGGTAAGCACCGTCCAACTGTCGCGCTCTTGCGATATCTCCGTTGTAGATCTTATCGAGAACCATTCCAAGGCCACTTGTGCTTGTCATCGGAAACTGATGGCGAAGACTTGCTGTGGTGGCTCATAGCCGCTAATAGTGAGGAGGTGCTTGGAGAGGGCGTGAAGATGATTTCGAGATTTGTTGTTGTCCCTGCAATACCAACAGAAACGGGATCAATGCGTAATGGAGTGCGCTTCTACTGCGAGACTGCATCCATAGGTTTCAGCATCTATGACAACGAAGAGAAACTACGTCTGAAGACCACCTATCAGGCTCGAGAGGACGCTGAGACTGAATGTCAGCGACTGAACCTGGAGCGTCTTCAAAATTTACTTACGGATCGAGAATCCATGACTGCGCGATAGGGCATTTCACCCTCAAGAAGGCCTCCAGCGTTTGGCGTTCCGAAACGAGTAGGTCAAGTACTTAAGGACTTACGACTTATACCACTCTTACGCGAATGCTCGGCAGTCAGGTGCGAACAAACAGCTTCTGCCTCCGTCCTAATTTTTAACACTCCATGCTTGCTGTCTGAACCTCTTTCGACAAGTTCAGCAACACTGTATCGCTTGTTGCCGTCGTCCAATGTGGTGGTTTCAATCGTAAGCGGATCGCGAACCCACGTTCTGGTCGAGCTGAAATATCCGTCGCACAAATACCTCCAGATCTCGTGACGTCAAAAGGTGTAAACCTTATTCAGTACAAGACACCGTCTCAAAACAAGCCTCTGGTACCCATGGCACCGCCTGTTCCATTTCAGCGAGACAGTTTGCGCGGCAGGCTTGTTTGCGCTTGCTAGCGTACTCGAAGTTGAAGGCTCATCTGGCTCAAGAGCGGATAGGTGCAAGTGGCGCAGAGAGCTAGGATGAAAAGATCTAACGACTCAGCAGTCAAGGCATAGACTGAAAACCCAGTGCCTCGCCAAATGGATTGAGTGCCCGGGTGTTGTTCTTGAGCCCATGACCAACATCAAGCAGAGCTCTTTGGCCGGCTCCGGCCCTGCAGGAGGTGTCATGTTATCCACTTTATCCACGCTCGAACTGCGCCATGTCATTGAGACAGCATTTGTACCGCTTTCTTGCGAATGTCGAGTTGATCCAAGTGGATCCCTGCTGATTCAGATATTTGAGCCAATTTCTGGTCGAGTTGAGCTACGGGTCACGGGCGTTTCTATGGCTCAACTGAATAGCGGCCAAGCGATCAACAAACTCATTGAGGACATACGAGGAAAGATCAAGGAAGTCAGTGTCGGCGTTCACAACACCCAATAGGGGGGTTGGCGATGTCCGAATTACGAGCATTTCAAAGCAACTACCCCAAGGCTGCATGCGCCAATTGCGGTGTATTGGAGTTGTGCTTATCGCTTGGCCTGACCGGCCCGGAGCTAGAGCGTCTCGATGCGCTGATCGTACAAAGGATCAAGGTCAAAAAGAGGGCCGCCCTTTACCAGATGGGGGATCCCTTGCGCTCGCTTTACGCGGTGCGTATCGGCTCATTCAAGACCAGCTTGGTGTCAATCGATGGTCGTGAACAAGTCACCGGCTTCCAAATATCCGGCGAAATGCTTGGTCTTGATGCTATCAGTGACAATCAGCATGCGTGCAATGCGGTTGCGCTCGAAGATAGCGAAGTCTGCCCTATTCACTTTACACAACTGGAAAAAATCGCCCGGGACTTGCCGATATTGCAACACAATCTCAAAAAACTCATGAGTCGTGAAATTGTGCATGATCACAGCATGCTAATGCTGATGGGCACGATGAGCTCGGATGAGCGTTTGGCGGCCTTTCTCCTCAACCTCTCGCAGCGGCTCAATGTCCGAGGTTACTCAGACAAGCGGTTTGTGCTGAAGATGCGTCGCGATGAGATCGCCACCTATTTAGGGCTGCGCGTGGAAACCATCTGCCGGGGATTTGCGCGTCTGCGGAATCAGGGGCTGCTGGAAATATCGCGCCGTAACGTCAAAATCCTGAATATGGAGGGACTCAAGCATTTAGTCGCGGGCTGTCATCGGAACATCTGAATTCAGATAGGCGCGTTAGTCGGACAACCTTGACGCCATTGCCTGACAAGCTCCTTGTGTTTTGTTCAAGATATCTTCTCAATTTGCATTTCAGGCATAGCGATGGCTGCCTATTTCGCTGCTAGGCACGTGCTAATCAAGCGCTCCAATTTCTGCCTGTTACCGCCACACTTCCTCTGCAGACTGCGTCTGTATGAGCATCGTTGTTGGCGCCGACGCCGAATTGATCCAGTTACCGAGTTGCCACTGATCCAGTCTGATAACTCGCGAACCATTTCCTGTGCTGGATTTCTGCCAATTGGAGTTGGGTCAGTCTTGTGTCGGCACGTAGGTCAATTCGGCGTTGGCGCGAACAAGCAAGGTACTGGACGTGATCCGCAGTATCGCTGAACAGACTAACCTGCTGGCACTCAACGCTGCTATCGAAGCTGCCCGTGCTGGCGAACAGGGGCGCGGGTTTGCGGTGGTTGCCGATGAAGTGCGGGCGCTTGCCCATCGCACCCAAGCATCAACCGTAGAAATTGAAGGCATGATCGGTACCGTTCAATCGGGCGCCAATGGGGCTGTCACTGCCATGGGTAAGAGCCTGGCGCTGGCTACCAACACCCAGGGACTGGCCCAGAGCGCCGGGGTGGCGTTGGAGAAGATTAGCGACGGAATCGTTACCATCAACGAGCGCAATCTAGTGATCGCCTCGGCGTCCGAAGAAGAGGCCCAGGTTGCCCGTGAGGTGGATCGTAATCTGCTGAACATCCAAGACCTCTCGACCCAGACCG
This sequence comes from Pseudomonas sp. TE12234, assembly GCF_054061835.1. NCBI lineage: Bacteria > Pseudomonadati > Pseudomonadota > Gammaproteobacteria > Pseudomonadales > Pseudomonadaceae > Pseudomonas > Pseudomonas sp. TE12234. The sequence goes on along the minus strand of NZ_JBSSEP010000009.1, from coordinate 245,204 downwards.
CTGCTGGTGCCAACCAGACCAGCGCGTCCAGCCAAGAACTGTCGAGGTTGGCCGTCTCTTTCAATGCCTTGGTAGCGCAGTTCAAGCTTTAAGTTCCTGAGAATGGCTTCAGGTCGACCGCCGACCCATGTCTATTGGCATCACCAGAGTGTCTGTAGGTACAACAAGTGCTTTGATACTCTTGTTGGTGTCGAGGATCACCCGCTCAAAACCCACCGACTCGCCGTTGAGCATCACTAGCTCGACCTAGGTGTGCGGTACCCCGAGTGCCCAGATCATGTGCTTGACCGTCGCCCGCTGCGCGCACTCGCAGGTGAAGGATTGCCTCCGCCGTTCGGCCGGCAGAAAATCGTTGAGCACTTCGTAGATCGGAAGTCGAACTCGATAACGAGCAACTTCAAGCCTTGGTGTTGGGTTTGCCATGGCAGCGGGTCGGCGCGGGCGGCTCGATCACAGTTCTTTAGCACCGACTACTAGCCTATCGGTTTATCGCCGCTGACGGCCTGCTCTGGCACAATCAGCGGCATGACTTCCTCGCCCAATCTCGACCAAATGACACCGGAACAGCTGCGCGCCTTGGCCGAACAGGCCTTGTAGTTATTGTCCCAGATCGACTCGATGGGCCAGAAAATCCACCACCTTGAAACGGTTAACGAGCAACTCGCTCATGAGATCGCCATCCTCAAGCGGCACAAGTTTGCCAAGCGCAGCGAACAGCTAAGTCCTGACCAAGGCAGCTTGCTCGACGATCTACTCGACACTGATAGCCGTTTAGCGCTTCTATTTCTATAGAGGACACTGCTACGCAAAGTCGTTAGCTTGCCGTCATACTTGCTTGGCCTCCCGAGCGGCGCTAACCAACCCATCAAGCCAATCCTGGTGTCCATTGATCATTGGATTGGGCTTGACCTTTGCTAGATCTTCAGCCGGTTTACCCTTTTGTGTCTCTTGAGTGAGGATGCGCACTCGGCCATGCGATAGATCTTCAACTAGCCATGCATGATGGACATCCAATCGAGTGTCGCCTTCGCCTGCCCACCCGTGCCACGCGATCCGCCCAGGAGCGGATGAGGTAGGAGCGATATATTCATTGCACTCTGCTTCGACGGGAAAACCAAATGTCTCGAAGTAAAAACGCACTCCGTCCTGCAAATCCAATTCGGTATGGTCGTAAAAAATGACGTTTGCCGAGTTGTTGTAATAGGTCGGCCACTTCGCTGCCTGGCTGAGCAGCGGCCAGATTTGCGCAGCGGTCAAGCCACCGACGATTACTTCATTAGACACAAAATTCTCGGTAAAGCCGGGCAGGTAGCCTTCGGGCCAGAATATCTCGTTCATGGGATTTGACACCTGATGTAATGGATTGGCATCAGAATGAGTGGTAGCTTGAAATAATTCTAATCGTGAAAAGTTATCCACGACATCATGAAATCTGATATCAGAAAGCTGGATCTCAATCTGCTCAAGGCACTGGACGCCTTACTCGATGAACGTAGTGTGACCCGCGCGGCTGATCGCCTGGCGCTCACCCAACCGGCAGTGACCGGCATGCTGAACAGACTACGTGAAAGCTTTGATGACCCTCTCTTCGTGCGCGCCCAACGCGGTATCGTGCCGACGCTGCGTGCGGAACAGCTAGCGATGCCGGTTAAACAGCTTCTCGCCAATGTTGAAGGCATGCTTCAGCCACAAGCTTTCGATCCTTTAACTGCCAATATGATCGTCAAGCTTGCCTCGACCGACTATGCGTTGCGAGCAATCGTAGTACCCTTCCTAAGCGCGCTGAGGCAGCTAGCTCCGAACATTCGGGTTTCAGTTCTTCCGATTGATAACCAAGGAATTCAGCTTCAGCTGGATCGAGGTGATATCGACTTGGCTCTGGTTACCGTCGAGGCAGCTACGTCTGGGCTACACGCCAAACTGTTGTTTGAGGAAAGCTATGTATGTGTAATGCGATCTGATCATCCAGATGCCACAAAAAAAACGCTATCGTTGGATCGCTTTTGCGCATTGGATCACGTCCTAGTCTCTCCATCGGGAGGGAGATTTCAGGGTGTTACAGATGAAGCGTTGAGGAAGATTGGTAAATCACGACGGGTCACGGTATCGGTAACAAGCTTTCTAGTGTTGCCAGAAATTCTGAGGGTCAGCGATCTGATAGCTGTAGTGCCCCGCCGACTGGCAGCACGCGATGATGGGTTAACCGTACTGGAGCCGCCTGTTGAAATTCCAGGCTTCAGCAAAATGTTGGCTTGGCATGAACGAACGCACCATGACGCCGGCTATCGGTGGATCCGCACACTTATGTTGAGTACAGTAAAAGCTCCCTAAGTTCCATGGCTAGGAATTGATTATTCACCTTGTGTGACGTCTATCAAAATCAACAACAGCCACGTGCATGCCAAGCTGTCGAATTCCCTATTTGCCCCAAGCGGAAGCGTTCTACGACGATTCTGCCTAAGCAGAGACAAAGACTTTGCGCTGCGTGCCTATCGACGCGAGTTGTCCATCGTCGTAGGCCAACTCAGCCGAGTGCCTTCGGGTCGCAGTCTCGGTTGGATGAACCATGTTGGTCTAGCACCAGACGGGTGCCTTCGCCGGACGCTTACAAAGCATGGTCTAGACAACAACGCCATCTTTCTTTCTGGTCAGCGTTGATAAACCGACCTTACGATTTAGCGCCTCTGACCTCTTGGCGAACTTCGCCTTTTTTATGTCATCAAACGCAATAAAGCCCAGTAGATTTTCTACACGAGTGTCTGTAGCCATATCGGAGAGAAGCTGACCTACTGTTTTCCATTTCTTAGCACCTCGCTTATCACGAAGCCCTTTGCCATCTACCAAATTCAAGATTACGTCAATGCTTCTCGTGCTCAATCCAATTGCATCACTGTGATATATGAACCTTGCTCCAGAAAGGGATAGGGAGTTATCACTGCCTTGACGACCTTTTTTTGTAGCAAAACTTTCAGGTAGCCACTTTCTATAATTGCGCAGACTCGGCCACCCGTTTGCATTCAATTTGACCTGCAGGGAGCGACCTGCTGATACCGCTTGCGAACCGTTCCCTTTTATCTTTGGCCAGCCAGTAGTTTGCGTTCACAATTTGAATCCACAGTCGATAGATGCTTGTCAAAGTCGACTCGAGCTCGATCCAACCGAGTATTCCGCTCACTCGCTTGTGATGGCCCTCGCATGCCTAATGATCCTGTGCGCATCCTGCGAGGGAGGGAGTCCAAAAACTTTGGCATAGTCGCGGCTGAATTGGGTCGCGCTCTCATAGCCGACCTCAAATGCGGCGGCCATGACACTCTTCGCATTTGCCACCATCAGTGTTCTGGCTTGGAGCAGGCGCACACGTTTCTGGTACTGCAGCGGGCTCAGGTTGGTCACTGATTTGAAGTGCCGATGGAACGCAGAAACGCTCATTGACGCTCGCTCCGCCAAGCGTTCAATGCCGATAGGTTGGGCGAAGTCGCGGCGAATCCACTGGATCGCCATGTTCACGCGAGCCATGGCGCTATCCGGCGCGGCTATCTCTCGCAACATCCAGCCATGGGGGCCTTGTAGGACGCGAAAAATGATTTCACGTTCGTACACCGGCGCCAAAGCTGCGATGGCAACCGGATCGCCCATCAGTCTCAGCATCCGCACCCAAGCATCCATGAGTTCGTTGGTCATTGATGAGACCGAAAACCCAGAGTGGGCTTCATTGCGGCTGGCAGGTTTGGGCAGGTCTGCGAACAAAGTGGATAACAACGCGGGGTCGAGTGTCAGACTGACTGCCAGATATGGTTCTCCGCTGGTGGAGGGATGCACCGACCCCACGGCGGGCAAGTCTATGGACATCACGAAGTAGGTTGCGGGGTCGTACCGTAGCGTGCGGTCGCCCACTGTCATGCTTTTGCTACCTTGCAGAATCACGTTGATCATTGGGTCATAGACTGCCGTAAGCATGTGCTCGGGGATCTTTCCCTTGACCATGGCGACGCGAGGAATACCTGTTTCGGTACGCCGATTTTCAGCCTTGGCTGCAAGCGACCTGAGTTCATTAAGTTGATTGTCCATGTCGAGCATGCTGAGCGCAGACGCTGTGCCCTGCAAGCAAAAAGCAGAAACAGGCAGGTTTCGAGTAGGAACGGCTGAGTCCTGCATCGAGGTGATCAGTATTCTGGGTTCATATTTGAACCGCAGAGGAAAAAAACATGGGCGTTATCGTAATTACAGGCGGAAGTCGCGGAATCGGGGCCAGTGCCGCCGAGTATATAGCTCAACGCGGCATGGGGGTCATTCTGACCTATAACAATCATTCAGAGGCGGCTGCTTCGGTCGTCGAGCGCATTGAGCGGGACGGAGGCAAGGCAGTGGCGCTCAAGCTCGATGTTGCTGACATTGGAAGCTTCCAGACATTTCGCGAGTCTGTGGCACTGAGCTTGCGCGAGACTTGGGAAGTCACCACCTTGAGCGGCCTGGTGAACAATGCCGGTTACGGCTTGTTCAACCCGATGGCAAAGGTGAGCGAGGCGCAGTTCGATGGTTTGTTGAATGTGCACCTTAAAGGCCCGTTCTTCCTCACTCAAACATTGCTGTCGCTGCTGGCGGACAACGCCAGTATCGTCAACCTGACCAGCGCCACTACCCGCGTCGCAACGGCAGGTGTGGCGCCCTACGCAGCATTCAAAGGTGGGCTCGAGGTGCTCACGCGGTACATGGCCAAAGAGTTCGGTGAGCGACGGATTCGGGCCAATGCCGTATCGCCTGGAGCGATCCGGACTGAATTGGGCGGCGGATTGAACGATGAGTTCGAAACTTTGCTCGCTGCGCAGACGGCATTAGGCAGAGTTGGTGAGCCGGAAGACGTCGCTCGTGTGATTGCCATGCTGCTGTCAGATGACGGCGCTTGGATCAATGCCCAAACCATCGAAGTTGCTGGCGGCTACAACATCTGAGCTACATTGTGGAACAAGATTGGTCTATTTCTAATGCCTGACCCACTTCATGTAGCAATGGAGGGCGGAAGCATGTTTTTGAAAACCAAGGACGGTCACTATATCTTTCAAGACGAATTTGGACGCCGCCCTACCTCTAGGAAGGAACATGAGGCCAAAGTGCTTGAAGCCAGAGCCATGGAGGCGCATGTCAAAAAGCTTTTAGCTAATTATCATGCAAAAGAGGCGGATAGAGAGTCAGAACATGGGGCGTCATAGGCAACCCGCGCTCTGATTTTGCTCACCGACTGAATGCAAGACAAAAGTAGCGAGTGAGCTCCTCATCGGATCAGTAGGTGTTATGCGGTACAGCGTCACGTGCACCCGCCGGCCTCGGATGTTCAGCATTCAATGTCGAGCAAACCGCGTCTGCCTCAGTCCTAACCTTGAACACACCATGCTTGTTCGCCGACCCTCCTTCTACAAGATCAACGTTCCTGTATCGCTTGCTGCCATCGTCCAGTGTCGTGGTTTCAATCACTCTAAATCGTGCGTGCATGGTCGCTTTCCGTGCATGACATTGGTGACTTAGAAGTACCGGCAAAACAAGACGATTTCAAGAACAGGGCGGGTTTGAGCTGAGACAATTTATGACGACGTTCAAATCCGGCTTGCCTGATTTTGTCGTTGAGTTAGGACGCGTAGGTGACCTGCAAATACGCGCAGTAGTCCACGGTGCCACGGTCATTGAAAAGGGTGACTACCCAGCAATCAATCTCCACAGGCATGGGGCCGTGGTAAATCTCATTCCATGACTGGATGGATCTTCGCATCATGATGCGTTTGACTAGCGCGACGTCCGTCAGCACCTGGTATAGCTATCGGGCGGTGAGAGGAGAGGTTGTATCAAATCATTCTGAGCTCGAGTCATCGCCTGCCCATAGCTAAGCTGCGGTATGAAGTGGCGTGAACCGGTTCAATGATTGCTATGGTTCCAACCAGTCAGAATGAAGCTGCGGAAAACTCTCTTGCAGCCACTCAATAAAAACTTGAACCTGTGGCGCCAGATGCGTCCGGCTGGGGTACAGCAACGACACAGGGCGAGGGGCTGGCCGATAGGGTTTTAGAATTTCAACCAAACCGCGACTGTCCAAATGCTCGGCCACGGTAATCCCTGGCGCCTGGATTATTCCGAAGCCCGACACGCCGCACTGAACGTATGCATTCGATTCGGTGACGGTGATGCCGGCGTTACTCACAAACGCTCGATCCTGGCCTTTTACCGAGAAATGCCAAGGCAATGTTCTGTTGCTCTGGCCGGACAAGAAGTTGACGCCTCGATGGGAGGCCAGGTCGTCGAGTGTCTCGGGTTCGCCATGCTTGTGCAGATACTCGGGCGCTGCACACGTCACCATGGTTGCCATCGCGATAGGACGAGCGATCAAGGTCGAATCCGGTAGATCGCCGATACGCAACGCGCAATCGATGCCTTCACCGATCAGATCGACGGCCCGGTCAGTCACGCCCAGCGTCATGTTGATACCAGGGTAGGAGGTGGTGAATTCCTTAAGGCTTTTGATGAATTCCATTTGCGCGAAAGCGGTCGGGATATCGACGCGAAGTCGTCCTGTGAGCGTTGCTCCGGATCGGTCGAACATCGAGGTGGCAGCAGAAATATCCGCCAGGATTTCCTGTACTCGTTGATAGAACCTCTCGCCCTCGGCGGTGAGTGCCACCTTTCTCGTGGTGCGCTGGAACAGGCGCACGCCCAATGACGCCTCCAACTCCTGGATATACCGAGTGACCTGAGGTCGCCCGATGTCCAGCGATTCGGCGGCTTTGGTAAAGCTGCCGAGTTCGGCAAGCCTGGCAAACAGTCGCATCGATTGAAGCAATTCCATGACGTTTTCCTATGAACCCCGCCTGACTCACGAGTTGAGCATGATTGTTATCCGAGGATAGAACAATCATGTCTTTTTCCACGCATTTATTGCGCACCGTCAAAAACGAAAAATGCACCCAAGGCAGAACCAGCTCTGGTTCGAGGCCATTGACGTGTTATTGGAGATTCGCAATGAAAGCCTGGTTATTGAATGATTTTGGACTCGACAACCTGCAACTGGGAGAGACAGCGACGCCGCAACCCAAGGCCGGTGAGCTACTGGTAAAGGTGGGGGCGGTCTCGCTCAACTTTCGCGACAAGGCCATCGTCGATGGCATCTATGAGCCGCACAAGGTAACCAAACCGCTGATTCCCGTTAGCGATGCAGCCGGCACGGTGGTCGCGGTCGGGGACGGCGTCACGCGCTTCAACGTCGGTGATCGGGTCAACTCGCACCTGTATTCCCGTTGGCTGGATGGTGAGCCTGGGCCCGATGAACCGGATTACTGCTTCGGTTCACCGTTGCCTGGCGGTTTGGCCGAATACATGATCATCCACCAGGACAGCGCCGTGGCGGCGCCCGACAACATGAGCGATGAAGAAGCGGCGACGCTGCCGATTGCCGCACTCACGGCGTGGTATTCGCTGGTGGATTTTGGGCAGATACAGCCCGGGAAAACCGTATTGGTTCAAGGCACCGGGGGTGTGTCCATATTTGCCGTGCAGATCGCGACTGCGCTTGGCGCCAAAGTCATCGCAACGTCGAGTAGCGACGAGAATCTGCAAGCGGTGAAGGGGTTGGGAGCGGTCGCGGGCGTGAACTACAGGACGACTCCGAACTGGGCAGATGAAGTGCTGAAGCTGACCGACGGCAAGGGCGTGGATCTGCTGCTCGATGTCGCCGGTGGCAACGGCATCAATCAATCGGTCGCAGCAACCAAGGCATCCGGGCGTATAGCGCAGATCGGCTTTTTGACCGGGCAAACCGTTGAGCTCAACCTGATGCCACTCATTTTCCGCCAGACCACCATTCGCGGTATCGCCGTGGCGCCGCGCTCCTCGTTCGACCGGATGAATGCGTTCTTCAACCAACACCAGATTCGTCCAGTGATCGATCAGGTGTACCCGTTCGAGAAGGCACGAGAAGCTTACGAGCATCTTGCGAAGGGTGCGTTTGGAAAGGTTGTGATCAAAATCGCTTGATAAGGTTAAGGCGCCGATGCGGCGCCTTTTCCTGTCTCGGCAACGTCTCTACAGATCCCGCGCCCAGGTCTGGCTGACCAGGTCTTTGCCGAAACTATGCACCTGTTCCTCGTCGACCAGTTGAAAGCCTGCCTTCTGACAGAGCTTTCGAGCGTCGCACAGCACGCTGGTTTTCCAGAGCATTATGCGCGTGTAACCGGCATCCCGCGCAAATCGCAGGCTTTCATCAAGTAGCCGATTGCCGATGTCCATGCCTCTGGCACTTGCGTCTACATAGAGCATTCGCAGTTGAGCAGTTGGGCGGTGCTCTCGTCATGTTTGACGACAAAGACCGAACCGATGACCTTGCCATCTTTTTCCGCAATCCAGCATCGCTCGCACGATGGATCGAATTCACGAAGATATTTGGCGACAATTTCTGCGATCAGCGCTTCGAACTCCGAATTCCACCCGTATTCGCGGGTATAGAGCTGGGCTTGCTTGCTGCACGACAAAGCCCATATCACCCGCCTTGGGATCGCGCAGGAGGTAGGAGAATCCCGATCGCCCAACAGCGCCTGTACATCTCATCGCATGATGCACTGTTTGGCGGTAGGGTGCCGTGTTGAGCCATTTTTCGTATAGTCGATGCTTCGGGCCAGTAGGGCCCGGCTATCGCATCTTCGGGGAAGTCATTGTTGAAGCGGAGTATTAGAGATGGTCTTTACCTTCACCCTTAATTACGAACTGACGTCTGACGAGAGCGATACGGATGCGCTTGTGGAACGTTTGGCGGAAGAGGGCTGCGATGATGCGTTGGTCGGATTGGGACAACCAGGTCGCCTTGCGTTGGAGTTTGTCCGTGAAGCATCCTCTGCTCATGACGCTATTGAGGGAGCCTTGGAAGATGTGCGTCGAGCCGTATCTAACGCCCGCTTGATCGAGGCATCTCTCGTTCCATGACTTACTGAAGGTGCCGAACATTGCGCGGGAGCCGACGTCCAGTCTCCCTTACTTGGAGATTGTCTAGATTACACCGAGCAATCCATCCGCAACTGACGATCAAGGAGGATCAGCGACCAGGAGCCATGTCTTATTGATTCAGCAAAGGTGCCAGCAATGCACACATACCGCGCCAGTGCGAACCCTCCCAATAAATCCGTTGGCAGGCGTCGCAGCGCAGGAAGTGCGAATAGAGGGCGCCAACACGTGGCGGCACCTGCAGTCTGGCCAGCTCCGGGCTGATCTCGTGCAGCGGCAGGTTACAATGAAGGCACAGGCTGAACGGCCGCGCACTGCGCGCCAGGTCGAGACGCTCATACAATTCGCGCAGCTGCAACGACGGTTTCAGGGCATGCACATAACAGCCGTGGTTGATGATTCGCCGCTTGAGCAGTTCGCGGTCGCGGGTTAGCACGATGCGTCCTTGCTGGGTAGCGATCTCGGCGATCTCGCCATCCTCGAAGCTATTGTCGTAGAGGGTGTCGAAGCCGCTCATGCGCAGCAGGCTGGCAAGTCCGCCAAGGTGCGCATCAGCGACGAAGCGCAGCACCCGTAAAGGTTGCGCACGAACCTTGAGCAGCGGACTGATGTCCAGCGCTTCGAACTTGGGATACACCGCTATCCGGTCGCTATTGAGGATCACCCTCTCGAATCCCACAGACTCGCCGTTGAGCAGCACCAGCTCGACCTCGGTGTGCGGTACCCCGAGTGCCTCGATCATGTGCTTGACCGTCGCCCCCTGCGCGCACTCGCAGGTGAAGGATTGCCTCCGCCGTTCGGCCGGCAGAAAATCGTTGAGCACTTCGTAGAACCGGAAGGTAGCACTGGTCATGCTGAACAGTATGGCAGGGCTGCAGTATGAGCGAGTGCAGTCCGGACATCCTCTCCGGCAAGCCAAGGGAGGGGAGAGCGCAACATTGAGGTGCCATGGAGCCAGTCACGCAGCCGGATTTTAATGACAGTGTTGGTCTCTCGACGCTTAGCCTGTTGGTTCGTAACGCAATTTTTCCGATACGTAACGTTGCGATGGTTACGATGCACGAAATTCCGTTACATCTTGGATTGCGGGCGTGGTGGCGAGACAGCGAAGCTAGGCTGAATCCGTGTCACCGAGAACGCTCGCTTGTGCAGAACTCGTCGCTAAATTTCTCTTGATCAGTTGAGTCGAGTTCACATTCGACTACCCATCTGCCGTCGTTAAACGCGCGCTCAATACCTGTGGCCTCACGGCGGCAGGTTTACAGATCTGGATAATCATCAAGCTTAGGGCTAGGAGCGCCTCCGTCCTCCTTTTCGCGCTTAGGCCTATGTATCACTCCAGCTTCGGCGTCTGCACGCATCTGCTCGAGCTCTTTGTGAAATGCCTTGTCCTGAACCGTGGGTTTGCTGGTGTATGATTTTCGGTCTGGTACAGGCTGGGCTGCATAGGTCGTTACCGCGTCTGGGTCGTGCTGTAGTTTCTCTTGGACTTGCGACTCCAGCCGTGCACGGAGCGCGTCTTTGTCGGGACGGTTAAGCAATTTTTTACTCCTATAGGTAAGACAGGAACTAAGTAATCGAGTGGGGGATTGGCCGGTTTGTGAAAATCGGGTCATTCCTGTCGATTGTCTGCAGATAAGATCTCAACGTAATCCATGGCGTCTGCTTACGCCACATAATGTCTCGCAGATTTCATAGTCGACTGAGTTTTTTCGATGCTATCGGCGTCAACTGGGCTCGAGCTTCTCATCGGAAACTCTCGACGGCTGCTTGCTTTAGTGGCTTATAGTGAGAAGTACGTAGAGCGGGTGTGAAGATGATTTCGAAATTTGTTGTTGTCCCTGCAATTCCCACCGAGACGGGAACCATGCGTAACGGATTGCGCTTCTACTGTGAGACCGTACCTATAGGGTTTTGGGGTTTACCGGATTGATGCAGTAATCACGATCACTTTTGCTCAACATCTTAGATCACTGCCGCTTGAGAGTTTGGGTGACGGGTCGGTGTTATGTTCGTCTGCCCCATTTACCTTGCATGATTCAAGCAGGGCACCAACCGATGTGGCAGTAACTCAACTATTTCTCTCGTTCGTGGTGTAGGCGTGCCTTGGGGATGTACGGCTCCGTCTATTAGTTGACCGTCAAAGTGTAGTCAAAGTGGCGTAGGTTTTGGGGTGTAGGCATATCCCATCAAATGGGCATGTTATTTTTTGCCCGCTAGTAAACATCATTTATTGCTTGGAGCGTGTATGTTCGATTGGATCAGAGATATCCGTGTGGGCAAGAAGCTTTGTCTTGGCTTCGGCCTAGTATTGGCGCTTACTTCCCTGCTCGTCCTCACAGGCTGGACAGCGATCGATAGTCTTGATGAGCGGGGCCTCAAAATAGAGAGTATTGCTCGCGTCGCCGAGATGACAAAAGACTTGCGAATTCATCGCTTGCAGATGGAGTTAAATCCCAAGGGCGAGGGTGCCCAGTTGATCCTTCAAACGCTTGCGAAACTATCTGGGCATTTGAATACCGCGCGTGCCCAGCTGACCGCGCCCAGCGATTTGGCGCTGATTGACCAGCAGATAGCCGCAGTTAAGGTGTACCGAGATGCCCAAGGTACCTTAAACCAGCCGGGCGTCGATCTGACTCCTGTGTTCGCCCAGATGAGTGTGCAAGGCGAGATCCTGCTTAATACCACCCAGCAGTTGATAGCATCACAATCCACCAAGCGCGATTCCGATTCGTCTTTTGCTAAAACCCTGCTTGCCAGTATCGCTGCGTTGGCGCTACTGCTCGGCGTCTTTGCGGCATGGATCATTACTCGGCAAATCGTTACACCGTTGCAGCATGTTCTTAAGGACGTCGATCGTATTGCCTCCGGCGATTTGGGTCAGAGTGCTGAGGTCAATCGCCGCGATGAGTTGGGTCAACTGCAGAGAGGCCTACAAAAAATGACCACCAGTCTTCGTGAACTGATTGGCGGTATAAGCGCCAGTGTCGTTCAGATTTCTAGCGCTGCCGAAGAGTTGTCAGCCGTCACCGAGCAAACCAGTGCTGGTGTGAACAGCCAAAAAGTCGAAACTGATCAAGTTGCTACGGCCATGAACGAAATGAGCGCCACTGTGCAGGAGGTAGCGCGTAATGCTGAAGAGGCCTCTGACGCCGCCGCTGCCGCAGATCAGCAAGCACGAGAGGGTGACAAGGTTGTTGGAGAGGCCGTGGCTCAAATCGAACGCCTGGCTATCGAAGTCGGTAACTCCACTGCGGCCATGGGGAATCTCAGAGAGGAAAGCAACAAAATAGGTGGTGTGCTCGATGTTATTAAGTCAGTCGCACAACAAACCAACTTACTCGCTCTCAATGCCGCCATTGAGGCTGCGCGAGCAGGTGAAGCTGGGCGAGGTTTCGCTGTAGTTGCCGATGAAGTCCGTAGCTTGGCGCAGCGCACCCAGCAATCCACCGAAGAAATTGAAAAGCTGATCTCCAGATTACAAAGTGGTACTCAAGAAGTGTCCGACGTTATGGAGAGCAGCCGTGTATTGACTGACAGCAGTGTTGAATTAGCCCGTCGTGCCGGAACATCGCTGGAAAACATCACCCGAGCGGTGTCTACAATCCAGTTGATGAATCAGCAAATTGCCTCAGCTGCGGAACAGCAGAGCGCAGTGGCGGAAGAGATAAACCGTAGCGTGCTCAACGTGCGTGATATCTCTGAACAAACGGCTGGCGCTAGTGATGAGACGGCCTCATCAAGCATTGAGTTGGCACGCTTAGGTCATGAGCTTGATGGTTTGGTTAAACGCTTTCGGCTATAGGTCTGGCCTAAAGGTCAGCATACGCTTAACTCACCTTGCGTAACTCAGGCCAGCACCGCTGATACGGCAGCGGTGCAGGCGCCGCCGCCAAAATCACCCAGCTACCAAGATGTCACTGACCCAGGCTGTTCCTCGCGAACCATTTCCTTTGCTGAATTTGTTTCGATTTGGAGGTGGGGCAGTCTTTCGTCAGCACTTGGGTCAATTCGGCATCGGCATCAAAAAGCATCGGCGCAGCCGACGGGCTTTTGGATACTTAAACTTATTTAGAATGAGGGATATCGCGCTGGGAGACGCCTGTGGTCTATTCGAGCCGTTGAGAGGGTATAGCAATTGGGGCGACTTCCTGACTTCTCAATTTTGGTGAGTGCTCCACCTGCGGACTCAAATTTACGTCGTCGATCTCTTGGGGGGTGGGGGCTATTTGGTCAGCGAGCACTAATGCCATGACCAGAACGATAAAGCCAAGTATCACCGGGAACGAGCCCCGCCAAAATATGATTCGTTGGCGGCGTTGGCGTGTGTTCATTTTGTCACCACCGTTCAGTTGGATAGCTGGCTCATAGCGAGGTTGCCTCGCTGACTGACAACCATATCTTCAATGTAGCTGCCGCTCTCTTCGATGGGCACCCCATCAAAGCTGCCAAACTACTGACTCTGCATATGTGAGGAGTCGCGGTCAGGGCCATACTATGGCATTCCCGTCACTCTGTTTCAGGGGGATCGGCTACTGACCCGGCTCATTCATTGGGTTGGTTTTCGCAGCGGCGTCATTCCATTGTTGCGCAGTGGCGCGCCTCGGTGACTTCATGGATATGAGGATGGGTGATTGACTGATGCCATCTCACGTTTGTGACGCCAAATTGCTCTGCAAACTCAACGATGGCTGAGTAGCTACCCTCCCAGCTCGATGGTCTTTCTTGTATAACTGCGGGCGAATCAAACAGCGCGTAACACACGGCATCGTGCGGAGTGAGATGGTTGGCAGGAAGCTCAAACACTTTATTTTGACCCTGGAAGGTGTAGCAGATCGTAAAGCCCATAGCGCATCCCCACAAAAAGACTACTGGTGATTGGCTCTGAGCATAGCCAGCCAAACAACAACTCAATAGGGAGAAAGCCACCGCTTATCGGGACGGACTCAACCCCAGGTCTCTGAATTTTGCTGAGGGGGCTTATCTTAGGGTGCTCCGTCGTTCATAACCATGATTCCGCAATACGGCGGTCTAGCTCTTCCCAATCAGCCATGCCCAGTACCCTGGTGGTATTGAGACCGCGCAGGTAGCCCCTGAGCTGATTTGCCGATGTGCGCAGGTCGTCAGAGCGAGCATTGTCATCGTGTAGAGCTTCTTCGTAGAGACACAGGTACTCGGCCACTCGATCTCGGAACTCCGGCACCACTGCTTCACGGATTAGGTCAAAGGTTCGCAGCTTCTGATTGGTGTTCACGGTGTCACCCTGGCTGATGTTGTTTTGGTTAGATGATCAAACTTCAATGTACCTCATGCGCCGTCGCCTACAGCCGCATTTCCATGATTCCCCTCGGAGGTTCAACGCCATGGGCAAGCGCTCGCCTGGCGTACTTGGTGAGCTGTTCGAGCGCCTGCTCTTCAAAGGTTGCCGCCATGGCGCTGGCCTTTCTAATTATCAGCAGCGCCAGCTCGGGCGGAAACACCACCTTGTCGGCAGGCAGTATGCTCGACTCCTTATGTGCCCTTGGCATGGCCAAGCTGTTCGTTGTCCCAGGCTTCAGTGAGTTCGTCTATTCGATCCGCGATCTGAGGCTTTTTTGATAGGACAAGGCATCGCGTGTTGCCGACAAATTCTTCAATCAGATACACGGCGTCACCGACGTCCAGCTCCAGTTCCTGCAGAGCCTAATCGGGAATCCGGATTGCATCGTCACCATCCCATTTTTCGATGATGATTTTCATAGGTGGCTTTCTCACGTATGGGCTCCCATGATTCTGAGTGGGCGATGGTAACGTGCTTTTGCATAAAGACTCAGATCGTAGCGAGCAACGCTCGAGTTGTGCACGCTCCGAGGTACTTAACAGGTAGATAGGGTTGTCTCGATCCCGTCCCGGGCGTCGCTGACTGCCGAAGCGATTAATCGAGATGGCCAAGATTTGCTGTGCCAACTGCAGAGCTAGCTGACATTGGTACGTCTGCCAAAGTCACCTAGCCGATCTCAGCGATAAGGGCTAAGGTGTCCAACTGTTCGAGGGTCAGATCAATCCAAAGTTGACACCTGAAATGCCCATGCAGGCACTTTTGGCTAAGACCAGTTACCCAGCCATGCTCTCGATACGTGTTTGCCTGCGATAAAAGGCGTGAATTGCCCATACCACCCCAACGAATAGCAACCCTGTCCCAATCGCTTCCATAGGAGAGGGCCAGCGTTGGTTGATGAGCAGGCCCATCGTAGTTGCATAAATGGTACCGCTGGCGATCAATTGCCCGCTGAGCGCCAGAGGTAGACGCCGAGTTGCGATTGACCATGCCCAGGCACCTGCAAGGGTGGCCCCTAACCCCTGAATTAACCCACAAACTATTAGCGCCTGAGTACCTGCTAACCCGCTCGGCTGGCTAGCGAAGTGGGACAGGTTCAAGTGCAGACCAGTGGGGATGAAGGCCAGCATTTCGACGCTGCACATGAAGATCAGCATGGCTGACCACAACATGGGGGACATGCTTGGGCGTTGAGCTAAAGCACTTTCATTTAACAATCCAAAACCAGTCCAAAATCCAATTGCCATTAACGATGCGAGCAGCCCAAGCAGCATCGAATCGGTCGGGAGCCCCACCGTTGCGCTGCTAAAATCAAACACGCTCAGGTTGACCAAACTTATGCCCAATGCCGCTACCAACAGTGGCCCGGCAATAGCGCGCCAGGGCACGCTGGAGCTTCGCAAGTTGCCGGCAATCGCGAGCACAATCGGTACTGACCCCATCATCACCGGAGGGATCACCGGCCCAGCTGCCAAGACCGCAGTGGTGATCAGGAAGAAGTAGCCGATGTATCCTAAGAAGCCCAGCAGTGCGGCGCAGGCCCAGTCGCTCAGTCGCAATTGCCGCACTTCGCTACGGTAAACAAACAGCACGAGCAGGCTACCTAAGCCGGCAAAGGCATAGCTCACCACAGCCAGATCAAAAAGGCTGTAATCGCCGACCAGCCCCGGAAAGATGTAGAGCAGCGACCATGAAAAAGTGGCGGCGATGGCCGCTATCAAACCTAGGGTCATACGCTCTGCTCCTGCTGGCCCTGCTTCCGGATCCAGCAATGAGCTACGTGTCGGGCAGTGTCGAATACCCGCACGTCCTGGCCCATGGCGCCGCTGACAAAACTGCCCTCCAGCAAGATAAACAGCCCCTCCGCAACTACGTCCGGGTCGCTTATACCGGCGCTCATGGCCAATGCAGTAAGATTTTCGCGTATCCCTTGCTTATGCCTGCTCACGGCCAAATGCACAGGGTGGCTAAACTGGGGGAATTCAGCCGCACTGTTGACGAACAGGCACCCGCGTCCGCTATCTTTCAAAAGAAAGCGTTGATACAAATCAAAGAACGCTAGCATGCCGCTGACCGGGTCAGGATGCACAGCCAAGGTGCGCACTACCTCTTCACGCCAGCGTCGGTCACGCTCCTCAAGGCAAGCCACTATCAGCGCATCCTTGGAGGGGAAGTGGCTGTAGAGCGTCATCTTGGTAACACCCGCCATCGCGGCGATGGCCATCACACCAGTAATGTTTATACCTTGTGACAGAAACAGCTTCAGCGCTGAGTCAATCAAGCGCTCACGGGTATTGTCCATTTAAGGCACTCCGGCAGAGGGACGGAGCCGAATATACTGACCGGTAAGATTGGGGTGCATCCAAATACGACCTGAATCATGGCAGCTACGACACAGGCGGCACCATGCCGACGCGGCAGTAAATCGTAGGATTTGGCCAATCAGCGAATATCCCTGATGGCGCCGTTGGCCTCAATGCGGCGATAGCCTTCGTCATATCTAAACTCGCAGCACGCCCCCCCTAAACTAAACGTGCGTCCGACAAGGCGTCCTTTTTTTTGCGCTATTGCGTTATTAACTTAGAGGAGCTTTGCCTTTCGCGGTCTTTCTTCGGTACCGGTCTTACGTTTAGGACGTTCAGGCTCATTTAATCGCTAAGTTTGGCAACAAAAACCCAGGGAGCCAGCCCAGGTTCTGTTAAAGATTCTCTGAATGCAGATATCATTTCTGCATATCGGTATTCCGACTTTCGATGCGGCCTACCAGCTTGAAATACCTTGCAAACCTTGCGTGATTGAGAAATCCCACGCGTCTCTCTAGATTTAATTTCGCAATGCCGGGCCCCTCTGACAGCTAATCGCTGCCATGTCGGAGTTGCAGTTTTTATAACTTCGACACTGAGAGGAGGGGCTCATGACTGCCCTAGAACCGTTCTTCTTGGCCGAGCTTCTCGGCACCGCCACTTGGTTGTGGCTAGTCTTTATAAGCATCGTGATGGGCCTGTTGGTCTTCGACCTCGGGGTGCTACACCGTGAGCATCGAGAGATCGGCGTTAGTGAAAGTCTACTGCTGTCTGCTGGCTATATCACTGCTGGTTTGCTGTTCGGCCTCTGGGTCTGGCAGGTCAAGGGCGGTGACGCCGGGATGGATTTCTACACCGGTTTTCTAATCGAGAAATCGTTGTCGATGGACAACGTGTTTCTGATGGCGATGATCTTCAGCTTCCTCTCTATCCCGCGTAGGTATCAGCACGAGGTGCTGTTCTGGGGCATTCTCGGTGTAATCGTGCTGCGCGCGATAATGATTGGCCTGGGGGCGGCGCTGATCGCCGAGTTCAGCTGGATTCTGTATGTGTTCGGCATCTTCCTGCTGTTAACCGGAGTGAAGATGCTGTTCAGCAAGGTTGATGCCCATCCAAACCTTAGCGAAAACCTGCTGGTGAAGTTCCTGCGCAAACACATGCGGGTGACCGAGCGACTGCATGAAGGGCACTTCTTTGTCCGTCAGGCAGACGCCAGCGGCAAGTCCGTGGTCTGGGCAACGCCGTTGTTCTTAGCCTTGGTGCTGATCGAGTGTGCCGATCTGGTGTTCGCCGTGGACAGCGTGCCGGCGATCTTCGCCATCACCCAAGACCCCTTCATCGTCTACACCTCGAACATCTTCGCCATCCTTGGTCTGCGTGCGTTGTATTTCGCCTTGGCGGCGATGATTCACCGCTTCGCCTACCTCAAGTACGCGCTGGCGCTGGTGCTGGTGTTTATCGGGGGCAAGATCTTCCTGGTCGGCATCATCGGCAAGATTCCGGCGGTCATTTCACTGAGCGTGACCTTGGGTCTGCTGCTGGGCGGTGTGCTGCTGTCGCTGTGGAAAACCCGCGACCAAGCATCTGCTGGCTCGCGGGAGTAAATCAAAAAAGGTGGCGGCCGCCAGTCGGCTACCTCCTAGCGAATTGGCGACTTTGAGAAATGGGGACAGTAACGGACACGGCATTCAAGTCGAGCGTGGCTATAGCGCCAAGGGCGGTACAGGAAACGCCAATGGATCCCCTCTGATCAATCCACATTGCTATCGACTAAATAGCGCCGGCAAGCGCGAGCTGGTTTTCGTGAAGGGTTTCGAGTACGTCCGGCAGTTGGGGAGGGGATGACATGGCATCCACTGCTTCTGCGCCGTTGGCAACGCTCCGAGCAGTAGCGCACCTCAGCCCAGCAGCGCGCCCATTTTTTGCGCCAGGCGAAAGGCAATCCGCAGACCGCACACGCCTTTACGGGCAGTTCACTCTTCTTCAAAACGCCCCCCCTGCATCGAGTTTGGCGAGCAGTTTTTGGCCCCGTTTCCAGAGCGCCTCCTGCTTGGCTTCAGTCATCTGATCGAGGTTCTTGTAGACCATGCCCATGCGCTGATTGCTGCGCAATAGGTCGCCGTGACGCATCAGGAAATGCCAGTAAAGCGAATTGAAAGGGCAGGCGTCGTCGTCGTGCTTTCACTGACTTTGTACGCGCAGTGACGGCAGTAGTCAGACATGCGCTTTATATATTGGCCACTGGCGCAGTAAGGCTTGGAGCTCAGGTAAAACCGTATCGCGCTCAATGTCCAGCCCCTTCAATGAGGCCAGGTCAAAAGACAACTGGTCGCCCAAGACCAGGCATAGTCGGTGAGTCTTATTCATTCGACGGAGTCCAACGGAAGGTGACTCACCAAGGCGCAGTCAGCGAGAAAGGAATGCGTAACGATCCAATGGGCTCTTCACGTGAACCGCACATCTCGTCATGGACGCACTGCTGCACAAGCACGCAGGGGAATGGCGGGACAAACTGCAACAACTCACGCAGGTGATTGATGGAGCGAAGGCGCATAGGCTTTGCTTCGTCGTCCAGCAGTGTGAACTGGTCTTGATCCAGCCCGACTCGTGCCAGATAAAAACCGCCTTCCAGAGACAGCAGCTCCAACTCTCGTACTTCGCCATTCGCGGCCCGTTCGGTCAACGCTTGCAGGTTCAAGGGTCACTCCCTGCCTACCACGGTAGGCGTTCTCCGTTATAAGCAAAGAAATTGCCGCTGTCGGCAGGCGCCAAACGGTCAATCAGTGATAACAATTCGCGGGCAGCGAGGCTTGCGGGCCTGGCGGCAGAAGCGCCTTTAAAGGGCTGGGACAGGCCCGAGATGACCGTACCTGGATGAAGAGTCAGCAAGCGGGTCTGAGGGCGTGTTCGTGCTAGTTCGATCCCAGCCGTTTTAATCAACATGTTCAACGCTGCCTTGGAGGCGCGATAGGCATACCAGCCGCCCAAACGGTTATCACCGATGCTGCCCACCTTGGCGGAGAGCACTGCCATCGCACCACGAGGGTCAAGCAAGGGCAGGAAGTGACGCAAAACCAGTGCAGGCCCGAGTGTGTTGACTTGGAATATCGCCTGAAGCGCATCCGCTTCAATAGAGGTGTAACTTTTTTCAGGCTTGATGTCTTCACGATGGAGCAAGCCGGCAGCATGTAAAATCAACTGGTACGGGGCTTCTTCAGCTAATTCGGCGGCCGCCCTCGCGATACTGTCGGGCTTTTCCAGATCCAATCCTGGAGCACTGTTGCGCCCCAGCTCACGAACAGCCGAGCATCTTGGATCTTCGTTGAGCAACTCACAAAACGCCGCGCCGAGCGCTCCACTGGCGCCTATCACCAAGGCACGGTAGCCCTCGCCAAGGGAGTTTATCCTGAAGGAACTGTTCATTTAGCCTCTTCGCAGACAGACGTGATCTATTGGCGCTAAGCGAGTCGCCCTATCAGTTGCAGGAACTCGTGACGCGTAGCGGACGAATCGCGAAAGGCGCCCAGCATCACCGATGTGGTCATCACCGAGTTTTGCTTCTCCACGCCTCGCATCATCATGCACATGTGCTTTGCCTCAATAACCACAGCCACGCCGGCCGCATTGGTGATGTGATGGATGGCATCAGCAATTTGTTTTGTGAGGTTTTCCTGGATCTGTAAGCGGCGGGCAAACATATCGACCACTCATGCGACCTTGGACAGGCCAAAGCGAAGCGTTCTAGGGCTGCTTTGTTTTGACGGTGAGCAGCTCGTCGTGTGTGGGTTTTGCTTCCGGCACCGCGCAACGGTTATCGACACATCGACGGCGGCCATCCGGGTGAGGAAGCCACGCCAAATGGGGGCGTAAGCGGCAGAAGAGGCGATAACCTAAAGCAAGCAGCGGTCGGATGGCACGCCATGTCAGTGGCGATGCCCAAAACCCTAAGCCGGCGGCTCGCCAGCTCCACAAGGTGGCGTCCAGACCGGTTATCCAGCGGCCATCGGCGAAACGGGCGTGCAGCGAGGACTGCATTTGCTCGAACGTGAACCCGAGTGCCTTGGCGTCGAACGCACCGCTGCTGATGTCAATAAAAAGCAGTCGACTCTCTGTGGCGTGTCGATTCAGGATCTTGATTTCGCGCGCACACAGCGGACATTGACCGTCAAAGTACAGCGTCAATGGCCAATCCTTTTTATTATACATTTCTAGCGACCTTGTATAGGTTTTGTACAAGATATGCTGAAAGAAAAGGACTGACAATGGGCCTGCCCTAAGCCACGCTGAAAAATGCGACCTTCTGAGTAAGACGATCAGCAAGCTGCGCTAACTCCTGGCTGGCCGTTGCAACTTCACGAGAGCCAGTTGCCGATTGCACCGTTGAGCTATGGATGCGCGTGATATTTTGCGCAACGTCTTCGGCCACGACGCTTTGCTGGATAGATGCGCTGGCGATTTGGGCATTCATGTGGTTTATGGCGCCGACTTGCTGGCTAATTGTAGCTAGCGCCGTCTGGGCGTTGCGGGTTTGCGCAACGGTGTGGCTTACCAGTTCGCAACTATTACGCATGGTTTGTGCAGCCGTTTCAGTACCGCTCTGCAGTGTGCCTATCATTTCTCGAATTTCCCGCGTCGACTCCTGAGTGCGATTAGCTAGAGAGCGCACTTCATCGGCAACAACTGCAAACCCTCTGCCATGCTCACCTGCTCGGGCCGCTTCGATGGCTGCGTTCAGCGCCAACAGGTTAGTTTGTGTGGCAATTGAATTGATTACCTCGATCACTATCTCAATCTCTTCGCTACGCTTGGACACCTGCTCTACCGTATTGGTGGTTTCAACCAGTGTGTTCGCTAATTGTTCGATAGCGAGAGTGGAGTCCGCAACGACGCGAGTACCGCTTACAGCTTCTGCATCGGCTAGACGCGTTGCATCCGCTGCTTGAGATGCATAACCTGAAACTTCATTGACCGTTGCCGCCATTTGCGTAATTGCAGTTGCCACTTGTTCGGCTTCGCGAGTCTGAAGGCTGATTTGATTGTTATTGGTGGACGATGTGGTCAATAGTTGCCTAGATGAATTGTTGACCTCTTGGGCCGCAATGCGTACTTCACTAATGGTATCAGCCAAACGACTTAGGGCAGTTTTCAGGACGCCCATCACGCTGTTCGGATAATCGGTAACAATGATTTGTTGCAAGTCACCTGCCGCCAACCGTTGGATAGCCTGTGCAACCTGAGTCGGCTCAGCACCCAGCGTTGATTTGACGAAGCGAATAATTGAGATCGCCAGGATGATGCTCAGCAGCAGCGCTATCCCGGTGGCCATGAGCATCAGTCCTCGAAACTCACTAGCGGTGGCTTGTACCGCATTGAGTTGGCTTTTGATCGAGGCTTCTTCGTAGTCAATCAGTGCATTCACGCGTTTCAACCACTCACTGTATTCACCAGAGGTTTGGCGCAGCAGCAAAGCCTGTGCACCTGAAATATCTCCGGCGCGACGCAAAGCAATTACCGACTTAGTGGAAGCTAGCGTTTGCTTTTCAATGTCTTTAATCGCCAGTAGCAGCTGTTGCTCCTGCGATGTTACCCCTGCAGTTGCGAATAGCTGATCCATTGGTATGGCTGAATCGGAGTAGGCCTGTTCTAGATTGATAACTTCATTGAGGTGGACGGTTAAGTCTTGTTCAGTATCCACCAACACTGCATCCCGAATAGCAATGGCTCGGTTGTGTACACTTCCGCGAAAGTTAATAGCGTAGCGTTGAATCTTCGCCGCATTTTCGCTTACGTGTTCCAGGGTGGAATCGATAAAGCCCACACGTTGGATGCCCACGGCGGTGATTAGTATGAGCAGCGACACAATTACGGCGAAACCAAGGCCTATGCGCGAGGCTAGTGTGATGGAGTTTTTCATCGGCTGAACTCTTAGATAGACCCTGTACGGGCAAGACGTGGTGGTTCTGTTTTGCTATCCGTGTTAAGGGCTGCTTGTGTGTCTCTACCACCCAGTTGAAAGTTACGAGAGCCCGGCGAGGTACGAGCGTGAGCCGCTGGTGATAGCTGACTGATGGCAGAATGGCACACATTGCAGAAAACCTATACAAGAATTTAATTTTGTACAGGTTTTATCGCTTTTCGCAAAGTCGAGCCACTGCTGGTAGTCGCAGTCTGGTTTCGGTAATGCACCAAGATGGCGAGCGGATCGGTTTGTAAAAGCTAGGTGGCCCGATGAAGGACTGGGATTAGTCAGCGGGAGCCCCGGCTCGTATGCTTAAAACCGAGGGTGAAACGACCAGACATCTCCGAAAATTTGTAGTCGTGATTTTCGTGTTGTAGCGTTTGATCATCTCATGCAGCGTCGTCAGCCACATCGTGTCATGACTTACTGCAAGCAGTCTTGGACGACCAGGCAAAGCACTACTGGCGCGGTTTTCCTATTTTTTTGGTTTCAAGAATCTGTTGATTGCATTGGCACGTTTTAAAAACCCGCTCACGAAGAACTGAAGGCTGGAAGGGTTTTAGGGTGTGGTCGACTTGGTAAATGCAGGTACTGAGCATGATCTCAAGGATGCGAAGCTCTTCATATGCCGTCGCCTGAGTGCCCGAAAAACAATGGGGCAATGACCTAATTCTACAAAGCGACTCATTACGCTGACTTCAGCTTCGGATCGCCATCAATCTCGCCCAAGCAGGACTTTTGGGCCTACAGTCTTGAGTGTCGCTCACTGCAAGGAATACAAATGAACGCGTTGCCTTCAACCTCTCTGCCAAAGCATGTCAGCCTGCTGGGTTATGGCGGTCTGTTGCCGTTTATTTTTCTGGCGCTGTTGATCCCGTTCTCTCTCGACTATCGGCCGTTGTTAGCGATTGCGCTTGTTAACTATGGCGCAGTCATCCTGAGCTTCGTCGGCGCCTTACACTGGGGCTTCGCCATGACCGTGCAAGATATGAGCTCCGAGCAGGGCCGCGACCGGTTCATTTGGAGTGTCATTCCTGCGCTTATTGCTTGGATTGCCACGTTACTGCCAATGCCATTGGGTTGCTTGCTGTTGGTCATCGGCTTAGTTGTCCACCTCCGGCAGGACAGGCAGCTGTTGCGGGTTACGAGCTTGCCCGCCTGGTACCTGCCGATGCGATTACGGCTTACCCTCGTGGCGAGCGTTTGCTTGCTGCTTGCCGCGATCGTTGAGGCGCTTCATTCATGAAGCCTCGTGTGCCCGGCTCGTTGCCCGTGCCTGGCAGCCGCTTATCGCGGTTGATGCGTTTTGGCAGTTTGGCCTCGGGCGTCGCGAGCGGCATGCTAGCCGAAGGCGCTCGGCAGTGGGTTCAGGGCAAACGTCCGGCGCTCAGCGAACTGCTGTTGACGTCGGGCAATGTGCATCGGGTGGTCGAGCAACTGTCGCAACTGCGTGGCGCCGCCATGAAGGTCGGGCAGTTGTTATCGATGGATGCAGGTGATTTGTTGCCGCGCGAGTTCAGCGAAATCCTTTCTCGTCTGCGTTGCGACGCTCATTCTATGCCCATGAGCCAGTTGGTGGCAGTCCTCAACGAAAACTGGGGCAAGGGCTGGGAAGGGCGCTTCGAACGGTTTTCCTTCACGCCATTGGCGGCAGCGTCCATCGGCCAGGTTCATGTTGCGAAAGGAAAGGACGGCCAACGTCTGGCGATCAAGGTGCAATACCCTGGCGTGCGCGAGAGTATTTCGAGCGATGTGGATAACGTTGCTACCTTGTTGCGCATGTCCGGGCTGATGCCTAAGGGCATGGACGTCGCCCCATTGCTACAAGAGGCCAAGCGTCAGCTGCAGGATGAAGCGGACTACATGAAAGAAACCGAGCACTTACGGCGCTTTGATCAACTGTTGGCCGACAGTCCTGACTTTCTGGTTCCTCGTGCGTATAGCCAGTTCAGCACGCCGAATATTTTGGTGATGTCGTTCGTTGACGGAGTAGCGGTGGAGTCACTAGAGCACGCGCCCCAGGCAGAGCGCGACCGGATCATCATGTTGCTATTCGGCCTGTTTATGCGCGAGGTGTTCGAGTTCCAGTGCGTGCAGACCGACCCTAACTTTGCCAATTACCGTTATCAGCAAGGCTCCGGCCGGATGGTGTTGTTGGACTTCGGCGCCACGCGACTTTATGACCGCAACACTACCGAGGCTTATCGCCGCTTGCTGATTGCAGGCCTGCATGAAGACCGTGCCGCCGTCACTAATGCCGCGCTGGACGTCGGCTACTTTCAGCCTGAAACGCTGCCCAAACACCGAGCGGTGCTCACTGATCTCATTACACAGGCCTGCGAGCCACTGAGGCATCAAGGTGCCTATGACTTTGCGACGTCTGACCTGCCCGTACGCCTACGTGATACCGGTTGGGAACTAGGTGCCGACCGCGACTTCTGGCACACGCCACCTGTGGATGTACTGTTTCTGCATCGCAAGGTGGGAGGTTTGTACCTGTTGGCCGCGAAGCTGAAGGCGCGGGTGAATGTACGAAGGCTGTTCGAGCCTTACGTGATTTGAGCGCTTTGTGGAGGATAAATGCTCGTCTTGGGTACCACTACTGCTTAACCAGGCCTTTACATAATTCTCGGCCCGCAATTATCTGATCTCTGATTCAATTGGCGATTTTCTGGGCTGCGGAGCTATAGCTACATCGGCTATCGCTCATTCGGGCTTAAGCCCGGCTCGACCCAAAGTCTTCATATGCCCTGAGCGAGCCATTCCGCAGTTGGCCTGCCACGATTGATTCGAGACCAGAAGTCATGTCTTATTGATTCAGCAAAGGTGCCAGCAATGCACACATACCGCGCCAGTGCGAACCTTCCCAGTAAACCCGTTGGCAAGAGTCGCAGCGCAAGAAGTGCGAATAGAGGGCGCCAACACGTGGTGGCACCTGCAGTCTGGCCAGCTCCGGGCTGATCTCGTGCAGCGGCAGGTTGCAATGAAGGCACAGGCTGAACGGCCGCGCACTGCGCGCCAGGTCGAGACGCTCATACAATTCGCGCAGCTGCAACGACGGTTTCAGGGCATGCACATAACAGCCGTGGTTGATGATTCGCCGCTTGAGCAGTTCGCGGTCGCGGGTTAGCACGATGCGTCCTTGCTGGGCAGCGATCTCGGCGATCTCGCCATCCTCGAAGCTATTGTCGTAGAGGGTGTCGAAGCCGCTCATGCGCAGCAGGCTGGCAAGTCCGCCAAGGTGCGCATCAGCGACGAAGCGCAGCACCCGTAAAGGTTGCGCACGAACCTTGAGCAGCGGACTGATGTCCAGCGCTTCGAACTTGGGATACACCGCTATCCGGTCGCTATTGAGGATCACCCTCTCGAATCCCACCGACTCGCCGTTGAGCAGCACCAGCTCGACCTCGGTGTGCGGTACCCCGAGCGCCTCGATCATGTGCTTGACCGTCGCCCCCTGCGCGCACTCGCAAGTGAAGGATTGCCTCCGCCGTTCGGCCGGCAGGAAATCGTTGAGCACTTCGTAGAACCGGAAGGTTGCACTGGTCATGCTGAACAGTATGGCAGGGCTGCAGGATGAGCGAGTCCAGTCCGGACAGTCACTTCGCCTGTGATCAGGTTCCTTCCTACCTTCACCTGAATTGTTGAATTTTTGAATTGACAGTGTTTTGGCGTTCGGCTGCTCTAATAAGAGCCTTTGCGGCACCCGCCACAATGGTGATCGTCTCCACCAGCGGCGCAGCCAGCACCAACTTCGTGATTCGCAATCAACGTGCCGGAATTGTTCTGAGACTGAATGCAGCCTGCTGGACAATAGCGGCCCGAATTGAATTTAACATCAGCGGTTATTACGCATGATGGAAAAATTCAGCGCAGCGGCCACACAAAGCCAAGCAAGGTAAGGGAACAAGATCAGCCCCGTGATCACATCAAGCCGCAGCGTCATCACCACCATGACCGCCACCACTAGCCAGAGCAGTGTCAGGATCACCATACTGGCGAAAATCCTCTGCGCGCCGAAGAACACCGGTGTCCATAGTGTATTCAGCGCAATCTGCGCCGCCCATAAGGCCAGTACCACCTGGCTTCCAGATATCTGGCTCAACCGGTACCCGGCCCAGGCAAGTAGCAGATAGATAATTGACCAGGCGACCGGAAATGCCCAATTAGGTGGCGTGAAGCCAGGTTTAGCGAGGAATTCGTACCACTGGCCCGGTTTGAAAAAGATGCCTGTGCTAGCCGCAGCTCCACAGGCCAGAAGGAAAATATAAAAGGTCATCACCACTCCTTAGCTGAGGTCGGTTTTTCCTGAATTGCGATGCCATATCCGAGGAAATGCTAGCCTCTTCAGGGCAGGCTAGCCTTTTGTAGCCTGAATCAGCCAAACACCTCATCCTTTGCCGACCTTTTATCGAAGCGCCCCTTCAGCAGTCTAAAGGCCACTGTCCGACAGGCTAGACTCCCTTCTGCCAAATAGAGGTTTATCCCTCGGTCTATGCCTTCTATCGCTAGATCATTCACGATTTTTAACGCTGAACTAGCTCTGCGAGAAACTCCAACAAAGCTTTCTGTCGGTCATCCTCTTCTGATTCGAGCATCTCGATCCCCCAGTAGGGGGCGTACTGCTTCTGTTCCAGCATAGAGGCTAAAGCCTGCCTAGCGTTATCAACTTGCCGGATCCTCAGGCTGGCCGTCGCGCTCTGTAGCCAAGTCTTAGACCTCCACTCGTAAGCCACGCCAAGTGAAAATTTACAAAAACCTCACACCGGCGAGGTCGAAGAGACCAAAGGTGACAACCGCCCTTGAGGTGGCGCCCTGAAGACGAGCAATTTGGTCGCAAAAAAAGGCGCTCCGAAGAGCGCCTCGTTTGCTGCTATCAATTGAGTTGTTTCAGATCAGACTTACCCGAGCCATCAATGTTGATGCGCCGGGGTTTGGCTTCCTCTGGTACAACCCGCAGCAGATCTATAGTCAACAGTCCATTGGATAGCGATGCATTTTGAACCTCAATGTGATCCGCTAAACGGAAAGACAGTCGAAATGCACGTTGCGCGATTCCCTGATGAAGATAAATAGCTTCCTTATCGTTATCTCGCTTGCCGCCAGCGATGGTCAAAACCTCCTTCTCAACCTGAATGTCCAGATCTTCCTCTCTCAGGCCCGCCGCCGCTATGACGATTCGATAGTGATCTTCGCCATGCTTCTCGACGTTATGAGGTGGATAGGTAGTCGAGGCCGCCTCGCTGTGAAGCGCGGATTCGAAAAGGTCGTTGAAACGATCGAAGCCTACGGACTGACGGAACAGTGGGGCTAACGAAAAGGTAGTAGCCATTGCTAAATCTCCTGAGTTTTCTCCAAGTGATTTATGCCGCGACCCGGTTTCGGCATCGCGTACAAAAATATATAGCGACGTCAGAAAAACGATTCAAGAACAGTCAAAATGATTTTTTGTTCTCAAATGTCAGGGCCGCTAAAAAGGTTGTTTATATGCGTATGGTTATTCAGAAAGTGAGTCGCCAGCCGAGGATTTACCGAAACTGATTCGTCAACTGATGCCGTTCGGTATCAAACTCGTCATCGATCACTTAGGTCATCCGGATGCGCGTTTGAGCGTTGATCAACCAGGCTTTCCCGAGATGCTGGAGTTGGGGCTTAGCACCTCTACTACCCGAGTCGTAGACAGACCAAGCCTGCATTCGCCTTCTGCTCGACTAGCTCCGATCCGTTACGTAGCGCTTTCTGGAGTGGTTGGAAAGTGAACTGGGGCATCGGTGGCGAGTCTTCTTATCGTACATGGGTAGGTTTCATTGAATCGTTGAGTACATCCCGGCCAGATTGAGTCTTTGCCTGAGATCTAAAACAGAGCGACTGTCTGCCGGGTAATGGCAGACAGTACTGGCAGGGTCAGGGGCTACATACTGAAGCGATTGACCAGAGTGTTAAGATTTGCGGCCAAGCGAGCCAGCTCTTCACTGGCCACGATCGTGGCCCGGTGTGAGCACGCCAATTGGCGTGGACTCGACATGAATTTTAAGGCCGCTCATGACAGGGCGCTCAAGGGTGCTGATCAGAGGTCTGAGCAATTGATTGCTCTGGCCAACCCAGTCGGCCAGGGTTGATCGCTGCAAATCCATGCCCTCACGGGCGTAGATCTCGGACTACCGATACAACGGCAAGTGATCGACAAATTTGGAAACCGGCGCATAGACAAACAACCTCGGGCCACCAAGGCCTCGGCCTATCGGGCGACTCGGCGCTGGGACATGATAACGAGCGATCAACAACACGTATCCATAGGATCGGTTTTAACATTGATTTGCATCAATAAAACGCCACGGACGGTGTTGTAAACAGCGCATCAACCTTTTGGGGATGCAGTTTGATGAACAAGTCCAACCAGACAACCCGAATTATCTGCAACGACCTAGAATTAGCCGATCAATTACGCCAATTGTTGGTTCATATAGCACCAGATTGCGAGGTGTTGAGTGCTCCGAGTAATTGTAGTGCCGAGCCGTTTTGCCGCTGGCTCGGTGAAGCACAATTGGGGGCAGCTGGACTGATACATGCTGCGTTGTTGGATGCTACCGAGGTTTTGGAGCAGACTCGACACGCCTTCAAATCTCGCGAACTGGGGCTGCTACGGCGGCGCTTGGTTACATTGATGGATAGATTGTCAGACAATCAGAAATGATGTAAATATGCCATCAGTAGGTTCCGTCCAATGCGGCGGGAACCGGCTTTGCCGAGCAGGATAATAGGCCTGAAAGACGAAGCGCCGAGACAGCAGTTCTTGACCAGAACTCGTTGTCACGGCGTTTTTTTTGTCAGCAGAAAGGAATCTTTACAAACACCGAGGTGTGCGGATGAAGGTGAAAAAAGATCTGGAGGAGTTACTCAGGCGTATCCGTCTCGATGACGAGGAGATTGTCGAACGCTTTCGCTTTCTCGACTGGAGTGCCGAAGATGCCGAAAGACTCCATGCAGCAGCTCAGCACATGGCCCCAGCTCAGAAGGCTTTCGTCGATCATTTGTACCGTCACCTAGCGAAATTCTCCACGCCGTCTGCGTTACTTCGTGCGCCGGAGGTCACCGAACGTTTGAAGCACAGCCAGGCCGAGTATTACCAGTGTTTGTGGGGCGGCCCCTACAATGACACCTACGTCAACGGCCGCCTGCGCATCGGTGTGATTCACCAACAAGTCGGCTTGGAGTTGAAGTGGTATCTCGGCAGCTACCGTCTATACCTCGACGACATGCTTAAAAGCGTGTTCGGCGACAGCCAAAACGCCGCTCTCTATTCAAGTCTGTTGAAGGCGGTGTTCTTCGACATGACCTTAGCCATCGATACCTACAGTGCGGCCCAGCACAAGGCTCTGGAGGATAGTGAGGCTCGCTTCGCCCGTGCGTTACGCGGTGCCAACGACGGAATTTGGGATTGGCATGTCGATCAGGATCGACTGTACGTTTCGGAACGCTGGGCCAGCATGCTCTGCCTCAGCCGCGATAGCATCGGCGATAGCAGTGCCAGTTGGTTCGGTCGCGTGCATCCCGACGACCTACCGGATTTTCGCCAGGCCATCGATGCCCACATACAAGGGCAGACGTCTTCAGTCCACCACGAGTACCGCATCCGCCAAAACAACGGTGGCTATATCTGGGTACTGGTGCGAGGGGTCGCGGAAGTCACGACATCAGGCCAGCTACGCATGGCTGGCTCACAGTCCGATATCAGTGCACGCAAGGACGCCGAGCAACGCCTCAAACATGCCGCCCACCATGACCCGCTGACCGGCCTGGCCAACCGTATGCGCCTTGATGAGCAAATGCAGAAAACCTTCATGAAACAGCGCAAGGGGGGGCCCACGAGGCGCTGCTGTTCATCGACCTCGACCGCTTCAAGTTGATCAACGATAGCCTTGGTCACAACGTCGGTGATCGCGTGCTGGTAGAAGTGGCACAGCGCTTGAGAGGCGCTCTGCGCCCCAGCGATCAGTTATTCCGCTTCGGCGGAGATGAATTCATCGTATTGCTTCATGATCTCACCTGCGACCGCGACGCCGAGCAAATATCCCAACGCATTCTCGACAACCTTCATCAACCGCTGCACATGGACGGTCGTACCCTGGTGGTCAGTGCCAGCATCGGCATCGCCCCATTGCATGATAAGGGCAAAGCGCTGGATGTCTTGCAGGCCGCCGACCTTGCCCTCTACAGAGCCAAGTCTGCCGGCAAGGCGCGGTTCGCCCACTACAGCGAAGCGTTGCAAGATACCGCACAGCACCATCTGGAACTGGAGTCCGCTCTGGGTCAGGCGCTGCAACACAATGAGTTCGAACTGCATTACCAACCGATCTATCGTCTTGACCAGGGGGCGCCCCTCATGTCTGGGGTCGAAGCGCTGTTACGGTGGCGCCACGGCGAACGCTTGATCCCACCAGTGGAGTTCATCCCGGCGCTGGAAGAGTCGGGGGAAATTATCCGCGTCGGCGAATGGGTATTGCGCCAGGCCTGCCAACAGACCCGGCTCTGGCAATTGGCTGGACATGACCATTTGCGCTGTTCGGTGAACATTTCCAGCCTCCAGTTGCAACAAGCCGACTTCACCCTCCGGCTGATCGACATCCTGCAAGAAAGCGGCCTGCGACCTGCCAGCCTAATCCTGGAAATTACTGAAAGCCAACTGATGCATGACGACCTGGACACATTGGCCTGTCTGAACGAATTGGCCAGCCTTGGCGTGTTGTTGGCGCTGGACGATTTTGGCACCGGTTACTCCTCGCTTGGTTATCTCACACGCTTTCCATTGCACATCCTCAAGCTGGATAAAAGTTTCATCGGCGGCATCCCGTGCGACAACAAACAGAGCGCGATCAGCCAGGCGATCATCGGCCTCGGCTGTAGTCTTGGCCTGGAAGTCGTGGCGGAGGGCATCGAGAGCCCGGCACAACTCAACTTTGTAGTCAGTGAAGGCTGCCACTACGCCCAAGGCTATTGGTTTAGCCGACCACGACCTGTTGCGCAGATGCAACGGTTGTTCAGCGGAGAAGACTGTTTCGAGGGGCTTGGGTGTCCATTGCTGTAAGCACGGTAGGCACCCAGCGGTTATCCATCAGCTCAGGAGGCGAACTATGAAAATCAATCTTCCAGTCAGTGGTCGTGCTGTCGAGTTCAGCGTCAATGCGAACATTCTTTCAACAACCAATCCCAAGGGCGCCATCACATACGTCAATCCGGATTTCATCAACATCAGCGGTTTCAGTGAGGCCGAGTTGCTTGGGGTCAATCACAATATCGTGCGTCACCCGGATATGCCGCCAGAAGCCTTCGCACACCTGTGGCAGACCCTCAAGGCCGGACGCTCGTGGATGGGCCTTGTAAAAAATCGCTGTAAGAATGGTGACCACTACTGGGTTAGCGCCTACGCCACGCCGATGCAGCGCAATGGTGAAATAATGGAATACCAATCGGTTCGCACGCGCCCACCGAAAGCGCTGGTAGACGCCGCCGAACTTCTCTATGCACAGCTGCGCAGCGGTAAAAAAACACACTGCCTGCGTCCGTCACGACTGTCCGTCGGCATGCGCTTAGCACTAGCTAGCACTGGACTAAACCTACTCGGCTTTACCGCCTTAGGCTTGGTGGGGGCCCTCTCTTGGAACCATGCAGCCATCGCTGCACCGCTATTCAGCCTTTTGCTCGGCGGCCTGCTGTGCTCCAGCCTGCGCCCCCTCGACGCCCTTGCCCGAAAGGCTAAAAATATCGCCGATAACCCGCTAAGCCAAATGTTATACAGCGGCCGCCGCGATCAATTTGGACAGATCGATTTCACCCTGCAAATGCTCGAAGCTGAGACGCGGGCAGTCGTCGGCCGCATTGCCGACTCGGCCCGTCAGTTGAACAAAGAAGCCGAAGAGCTCGTCGCCGCAGTGGACAACAACAACTGCGCGACCCTACAACAGCAAGGGGAAACTGCCCAGGTGGCCAGCGCCATAACCCAGATGGCCGGCAGTGTGCAGGAAGTGGCGCGCAACGCTCAGCTCTCCGCCAGCGCCGCGAGCTTGGCCAATCAAGAAACCGATCGAGGTCGACAACTGGTCGAGCAAACCTGCCAGCACATCGATAGCCTCGCCAGCGAGGTGCAACAGACCGGCGCGGTGATTTACCAATTGGAACAACATAGCCAAGAAATCAACCGCGTACTTGAGGTAATCCAAAGCATCGCCGAACAGACAAACCTCCTCGCCCTCAATGCCGCTATCGAGGCTGCTCGGGCCGGCGAGGCTGGGCGCGGTTTCGCCGTGGTCGCCGACGAGGTGCGCGCGCTGGCTTCGCGCACCCAGCAATCCACCGCAGAAATCCAGGGAACCATCGATACCTTACGGCGCTCCACTGGTGATGCCGTGGTCGCGATGCAACGCAGCCACAGCAAGGCCGAAGCCAGTGTCGAACAGGCACTGTTTGCCGCCCGGGCGCTTGATGAAATCACCCAGCGAGTCGGTGAAATAAGCGACATGAGTGTGCAAATAGCCGCCGCCGTAGAAGAGCAGAGCGCGGTGGGTGATAGTATCCAGTGCAACCTGAAAGGTATCAGTCAAGCCACCCAAAGTAACGTGCTTGCCAGTAGCCAGAGCCGCACGACTGCTGCCCATGTCGCCAAACTGGCCGAGCGCCTTCAACTGCTAGCGGCGCAATTCTGGGGACGTTAACGTAATGAAAGACGGGTTCGAGTTGACTGATAACCACCCACCGCAAAGACAGCTAGGACTGGATAGCCAAGTGTTGATGTTTTCCCGTCACTAGCTCTGAGTGGTGTCTATCTGCGCTATACGACCTGTGGCTACGGACATAAAAGCCAGTGATGCTAACTGGACTTTCCTCCATGAGAACAGCTTGTTGGCGCCGACGCCGAATTGATCCAGTTACTGAAATGCCACTGACCCAGTTTGATACCTAGCGAACCATTTCCTGTGCTGGATTTCTGCCGATTTGGGTTGGGTCAGTCTTGCGTCGACACGCAGGTCAATTCGGCGTTGGCGCCAACAGTATTGCCGATCAACGGCAATGCAAAGCTCGGGTCAAGGGAGACGCAATGCGCATGAGCGGAGAGCACTATGGGTCAGTTTGTACATGCAAAGGTTCGTGACTGGGTGAGCTGCAGAAGGCCCTGAAGTCGCCACGATGACGGATTAATTCAGAAATATGGATATGTGGATTTTTAAATGTATGCCGAAAGAAGACAGGCAAAGCACCGTTATGATGCCTCTAGGTATCGGCCTAGGTGGATGAGTAGGCCAGGTGGTATCGGCATCGGATCTCTTTCTTTACTGAATATGCGAATTTACGTATATTCGAAAAACCATATGCAGATAGAGACTTGGCGATGACCGACAAGACCCGCGTACTGTTTGTGTGGCTAACGCTGCCAGCTCGTAATTGGCTGAAGCACTTTTGCGGCACACTGATTCCGAACAATTCGACGCCTTCAGTGCAGGTACTGTGCCCGGAGAGATCAACCCCCTTACCTTAGAGGCACTTCAGCACCTGGGTGTGAGTACCGAAGTGTTGTACAGCAAGTCTATCGATGAGTTTGCGGGCGAGCGTTTCGATTACGTCATCACGTTGTGCGATAAATCGTCTTTGGAATGTCATTCCCTTCCAGGGGCCGGAGAGGTGCTGGCCTGGAACTTTGAAGATCCGGAGACCAGCACCAGGCACGATGCATTCCGTTACACCCTTCACGAGATCCATGAGCGCATCAAGATGTTCGTGTTGGTGAAAACTAAACGTTGAGATCCCCTATGGCTGACCATCTGACACCGACCACCGTATTCAAATGCTTGGCTGACGAAACTCGCGTTCGTCTGATGTTGCTCATCACCCGTGAGCAAGAGCTGTGCGTTTGTGAACTGACCTGCGCACTCGATGAGAGCCAACCGAAAATTTCCCGGCACCTGGCGCAACTACGCAGTTGCGGTTTGCTGGAGGATCGTCGGCAAGGTCAATGGGTGTATTACCGCCTGCATCCCAGCTTGCCGGACTGGGTGATTGCCGTACTGAAAACCACATTGGACGCCAACCAGCACTGGCTTAGTCCAGACGCCAAACGCCTCGACGTGATGGGTAATCGCCCACAGCGCCTGGCCGCTTGTTGCTGAGTTAACGCCTGCCTAAGAAACGCTGGGCCTTAACGAGATAGCCTGATGAAGATTCTGTTTCTCTGCACTGCCAACAGCTGCCGCAGCATTCTTTGTGAAGCCATGTTCAATCACTTGGCTCCGACGGATATGCACGCCTACAGCGCTGGCAGCCAGCCGAAGGGTGAAGTGCATCCGCTGAGTCTGAAAACGTTGGATAAGGCTGAAATCTCGCCCGCAGGGCTCTACAGCAAGTCCAGTGATGTCTACGAGAACCTGGCGCCTGATTTCGTCATCACGGTGTGTGACAAGGCTGCCGGCGAAGCCTGCCCGGTGTTTTTCGGGCCGGCCACCAAGGCCCATTGGGGCTTGGCAGACCCTTCGGAATATCAAGGGACTCAAGAAGAGATCAAGGCGGCTTTCGAAGCCACTCTGGAGCAGATCAGAACCCGAATCGAAGCCTTCCTGGCTTTACCGCTCAAGCAGTTAAGTGCCGAACAACTCAAGGCCGAGCTGGCCATGATCGGCACTCTCTGACACTGGAGACATGACGATGAGTAAAAGCCGTCTTTCTTTTTTGGATCGCTATCTGACGGTCTGGATCTTTCTCGCCATGGTGATTGGTGTCAGCTTGGGTGGCCTGTTCGAGGGACTGCCGGCCTGGCTTAACAGCCTTTCGGTGGGTTCGACTAATATCCCGATAGCCATCGGCCTGATCGTGATGATGTATCCGCCGCTGGCCAAGGTGAAATACGAAGAGCTCCACGAGGTGTTCAAGGACAAGCGCCTTCTCGCACTGTCGCTGATCCAGAACTGGGTGATTGGCCCAGTGCTGATGTTCATACTGGCCATCGTGTTTCTCGCCGACAAGCCGGAGTACATGACCGGGCTGATCCTCATCGGTTTGGCTCGCTGCATCGCCATGGTGCTGGTGTGGAATCAGATCGCGGGCGGCAACAACCAATACGTCGCTGGGTTGGTGGCCTTCAACAGCATCTTCCAGATCCTGTTCTTCAGCGTGTATGCATGGATCTTCCTTGGTCTGCTGCCGCCATTGTTCGGTCTCCAGGGCAGCGTGATTGATACCAACTTTGTCAGTATCGCCGAGTCCGTGCTGATCTACCTGGGCATCCCATTCCTGGCTGGTTTCCTTACGCGCAAGATCCTCATCAGTCGCAAAGGCGAGACCTGGTACAGCCAACGCTTCATTCCGCGCATCAGTCCTCTGACGCTGGTCGCGCTGCTGCTGACCATCGTGGCGATGTTCAGCCTCAAGGGCGACATGGTGCTGCAACTGCCGCTGGATGTGCTGCGTATCGCTATCCCGATGACCATCTACTTCGTGGTGATGTTCTTCATCAGCTTTTGGATGGGCAAGCTGCTCCGCGCTGACTATGCACGCACTACCGCGCTGGCCTTTACCGCTGCCAGCAACAACTTCGAGCTGGCCATAGCCGTGGCCATCGCGACTTTCGGCCTCGCCTCGCCGGTGGCCTTCGCTACTGTAATTGGCCCGCTGGTGGAAGTGCCGGTGCTGATCTCCCTGGTTGGCGTGGCCCTCTGGCTCAAACGCCGCTGGTTCGATCATCCGAAGGGCGCCCTCGCTGAGGAGTAAATTTATGACTGAAGAAATGATCCCCAATCTTGATGCCGAACTGGTCGATCTGCCGACCCTCGATAAGCTCGGAAGTGCGTTGTCGGCCACGCACAAGCCGCGAATCCTGCTGCTCTACGGCTCGACTCGCGAGCGTTCGTTCAGCCGCCTGCTGACCGAAGAAGCTGCGCGTTTGTTGGAGCACTTCGGCGCAGAAACACGCATCTTCAATCCATCGGAGCTGCCGTTGCCAGATGACGTGCCGGACAGCCATCCCAAAGTGCAAGAGCTACGTGAACTGGTGCTCTGGTCAGAAGGTCAAGTCTGGTGCTCCCCCGAGCGCCACGGTTCGATGAGCGCAGTGTTCAAGGCGCAGATCGACTGGATTCCTTTGACCATGGGCGCGGTGCGCCCAACCCAGGGTAAGACGCTTGCGGTAATGCAGGTCTGTGGTGGCTCGCAATCCTTCAACGTGGTCAACCAGCTGCGTGTGCTGGGTCGTTGGATGCGAATGTTCACCATTCCCAACCAGTCCTCGGTGCCGAAGGCCTACCTGGAGTTCGATGAAGCCCTCTGCATTCTACGACCGTGTCATGGACGTGATGGAAGAGCTGGTGAAATTCACTTTGCTGCTGCGTGAGCGGCAGGACTATCTGGTCGACCGCTATTCCGAACGTAAGGAATCGGCGGAAGAACTCTTCAAACGCGTTAATCAACGCTCTATCTGAAGGACGTCTGATCGTGCACCAACATCCGTACTCCGTGCTTGCCACGACAGCTGTGCAAGGCCAACTGATCTTCACGCCTTGCCCAGGCACCAAAGACGTGTCGGTCGCTGAGGCGCTGGGCACTTTGAAGGCAGCAGGTGCTTCGGCCTTGCTAACGTTGATGCCCACCGAAGAGTTGAGCCAGAACGAAGTAGGGAATCTGTCAGAGCAATGCCAACAGCAAGGCATCGAGTGGTTTCACCTGCCCGTGGAAGACGACCAAGCACCTGCTGAGTCGTTCCAGGCTGCTTGGGAAGCCAATCGTGAGCGGATCAAGCAATTGCTAACTGAAGGCAAGAATATTGCCATTCACTGCAAGGGTGGCTCGGGTCGTACCGGATTGATTGCAGCGCAACTGCTAATTGAATGCGGAGTGCCGTTCCGCGAGGCGTTAGGCGAAGTGCAAGCGCTGCGTCCGCGTGCGATTCAGCACCCCGCACATATCGACTACATCAGCCAATTCGACATCGCGAAGTCGTAATTGCCCACAGACAGCAGCCCCAAGAGAGCAAAAGCATGAGCATCAAAGTAGGTATCAACGGTTTTGGTCGCATCGGTCGTCTCGCCTTGCGTGCAGCCTGGGACTGGCCAGAGTTCGAGTTCGTGCAAATCAACGACCCGGCAGGCGATGCAGTAACCCATGCGCACCTGATCAACTTCGACTCTGTGCATGGTCGTTGGAACAACGAAGCCAGCGCAGAAGGCGATCATGTAGTGATTGGCGGCAAGCGCATCAAGGTCACCGCGAACAAAGCGATTGCCGACACCGACTGGTCGGGTTGCGATCTGGTGATCGAAGCCAGCGGCAAGATGAAGACTGTGGCGGTGTTTCAGGCCTACCTGGATCAAGGCGTTAAGCGTGTGGTGGTCTGTGCGCCGGTCAAGGAGCAAGGTGCCTTGAACGTGGTGATGGGCGTTAACCAGCACCTGTTCGACCCGGCGCAGCACCGTATTGTGACCGCTGCCTCCTGCACCACCAATTGCCTGGCCCCGGTGGTCAAAGTGATCCACGAGAATCTGGGCATTCGCCACGGCTCGGTTACCACAATTCACGACCTGACCAACACCCAGAGCATCCTGGATCAGCCGCACAAGGATCTGCGCCGCGCCCGCGCTTCAGGCATGAGCCTCATCCCAACCAGCACCGGCTCGGCCACCGCCATTGCGGAAATCTTCCCCGAACTGCGTGGCCGCTTGAATGGTCACGCGGTGCGCGTACCGCTGGCCAACGCCTCGCTTACCGATTGCGTGTTCGAAGTGGAGCGCGCCACCTCGGTGGAGGAAGTGAATGCGTTGCTCAAGGCGGCGGCAGAAGGCCCGTTGAAAAATATCCTCGGCTATGAAGAGCGCCCATTGGTGTCCATCGACTACCGCACCGACCCGCGCTCATCGATCATCGATGCACTGTCGACGATGGTGATCAATGGCACTCAAGTGAAGATCTATGCCTGGTATGACAACGAATGGGGTTACGCCAACCGTGCTGTTGAGCTGGCCAAACTGGTCGGCATGGCCGATTAACAGGGAGAGATCATGAACGAGTTGTCAGCCCTTTCCCCGCAAGTGCGCCAGTACCTGTTAGTGACCGGCAATTACTGGGCTTTTACTCTCACCGACGGCGCCTTGCGCATGTTGGTGGTGTTGCACTTCCATGCATTGGGCTACAGCCCGTTAAAGATTGCGTTCCTGTTTCTGTTCTATGAAATCTTCGGAGTCATCACCAATCTGGTCGGCGGTTACTTGGGTGCCCGTCTAGGTCTGAATCGCACCATGAACATTGGTTTGGGACTCCAAGTGGCAGCCTTGTTGATGCTGACTGTGCCCGCCGCTTGGCTGACCATACCTTGGGTAATGGGGGCTCAGGCGTTGTCGGGCATTGCCAAAGACCTCAACAAGATGAGCGCCAAGAGTTCGATCAAACTCCTGGTGCCCGACAACCAACAAGGCACCCTCTATCAATGGGTGGCAATTCTCACCGGCTCGAAGAACGCGCTCAAAGGCGTGGGTTTCTTCCTGGGCGGTGCGCTGCTGGCATTGCAGGGCTTTACGGTTGCCGTGCTAGCGATGGCCGCGACTCTGGCGTTGATCTGGATAGCCAGCCTGTTCCTGTTGAAGAAGGATCTGGGCAAAGCCAAGGCCAAACCGAAGTTTCGCGACATTCTCTCCAAGAGCTGGGCAATCAACAGCCTTTCGGCGGCGCGGATGTTCCTGTTCGGCGCCCGCGATGTCTGGTTTGTGGTGGCCCTGCCGGTGTACCTAAGCAGCGTGTTCGGCTGGGACTTCTGGAAGGTTGGCGGCTTCCTGGCGGCCTGGGTGATTGGTTACGGCATCGTGCAGTCCTTCGCACCGAACATCACCGGCAAGAGGCGAGGGCGCGTACCGGATGGTCGAGCGGCGTTTCTGTGGGCACTGGCGTTGGCGGGGCTGCCTGCGGCAATCGCGCTCGGTCTCTCGGCTGGTTGGTCGCCTCACTTTGTGCTGCTGGGTGGGTTGATGGTGTTCGGCGCGCTGTTCGCGGTGAACTCTTCTCTGCACAGCTATCTCATCGTCTCGTATGCCAAAGAAGACGGGGTATCGCTGGACGTGGGTTTCTACTATATGTCCAACGCCCTGGGCCGACTGCTCGGCACCGTGCTGTCCGGCTGGATTTATCAGAGTTACGGATTGGAGACTTGTTTGTGGGTTTCCTCGGTCTTCGTGCTGCTGGCCGCTGTAATTTCTATCGCCTTACCCAGGCATACCGAGGCGATTTTAAACCGTCAGACATGACGGAGTGAACCTCTGCGCGCTGCGCGCCGTGGGGTATATACCAAGGCTGGCTGCAGTCTGCTTCAGGCGGACTGATCGGCGAGAAAGGCCACGATCTCACTGACGGTGCTGCGTGCTGTGCGTGTTACACCGATCAGCGTGGCGGAAGCCGAACCTGTCCACTCACCATAGCCAACCAGCCATAGTCTTGGTTCTTGGATCGAGTGAGTTCCTTTGACCTCAACACGACCTTCAGTGTCGATCACCCCCAGCGTATCCAGATGCTGAAGTGCAGGCCTGAACCCGGTACACCAGATCACCACATCCACTGCAGATTCAGATCCATTGGCCCATATCACACCGTCGCGAGTGAAGCGTTCAAAGGGGCGCACAGATTTGAGAATTTCACGCTCACGGGCTTCTACAACTGGCGGCACCATGACAATGTCTCCCAACCCGCCAACTGGCTGGTCAATGACACGCCCCTCTTGCTGGGCCTTCAAGCGCTGAGTGGCGCGCTCGAACAGTACCCGTCCATCCACATCGTCAGGCAAAAAGACCGGTTCAGTCGCTGTTACCCAAGTGGTCTCGGCGACCTTGGAGACTTCTGCCAAAATCTGCGCCCCTGAATTACCGCCACCCACCACCAAAACCTTCTTGCCAGCAAACGTTTGTGCTTCGACATAGTTCGCGGAGTGCAATTGCCGACCGGTGAATAACTCGGCATTAGGGTAGTGAGGGATATACGGATTGCTCCAGGTGCCGGTGGCGCTGATTACAACCCTGGCATCCCAATACCTGTCGTCAGAACGTACTCGTAAGCCAGACGCTCTGCGTTCCACCGAAGTGACCCGAACCGGGCGTTCCACCGGAAATTGGTAGCGCAGTTCATATTGGTTGAGATAGTCGATTACATGATTTCGCGTTGGATACCCCTCCTGCGCAGGAGGCATCATCCAGCCGGGGATCGAACTCCAGGTGGACGGGGAGAATAAACGCAGCGAGTTCCAGCCATGCCGCCAGGCACCACCGGGCTCTTCCTCTGCGTCGAGGATGACGAACGAAAGTTGAGTTCGGCGAAGGAAATACGCTACCGCCAAGGCTGACTGCCCCCCACCGATAATGACTACATCTAGTTGGTCACTGGCGGAATGAGTCATGGTGGAAACCTTAAGTCGATGCTGGGCGGTAGCCAGTATAGCGACCCACGTTTGAATCCAACTGATCTAGCTCATAGGTTGAGGATGCTGATCGACATTGATTGAATGCTTCGAAAGACTGCTTATCAGATTCCCGACCTCGTAGCGGCTTGAATGTCTGTCCGCCGTTGCTATAGGATGAAACGAGGAGATGGCATTCCTCCTTTAACCGCCTTTGTGCTGATGATGCCTACGTGAACCCTGGACAGGGTGCGTAGGTGTTTCTCCCTGTCTTCCAATTTAGGACAGGATCATGACTTCCATTCCCTTATCAGCTCCCTCTCTCCGCTTGCGGTTATCAGCACCTCCTCGGCTTTATCGGCCCAAAGGAGACCTTCAACCATGCTGAAATCACTATTAGTTATCGCCATCGGCGCATCGCTTGGCGCCTGGGTATGAAGCTCAACGCACTGTTCCCGACAATTCCCCCAGGCACTGTGGCCGCCAATATGATCGAGGGTTACATCATTGGCCTAGCCATCGCGTTCTTGGCCGCATCCCCCTCCCTAAGCCTTGAATGGCGCCTGCTGATCATCACGGGTTTCTGTGGGGGCCTTACTACCTTTTCCACTTTTTCCGCCGAAACAGTTGCCTTGATTCAGGAAGGCAGACTTCTGTGGGCGCTCGGTTCGATTTCGTTACACGTCGTGAGCTCGATGGCGATGACGGCTGCCGGGCTTCTGTCCTATCAAATGATTGGTACACGCTGAGGAGATGAACATGAACGGTTATCTAGTGATTTTCTTTACCCAGCAGAACCGTCGTTATCAGGGAAAGATGCTGGGCGAATGGATCGTCGACGTCGCTAAAGAGATGGGGTTGCGCGGCGCGACCCTCTGCACAGGAATCGAAGGATTTGGGCACACAGGGAAATTGCACTCATCGCACTTTTTTGAGCTGGCGGATCAACTGACGGAAATTCGAATGGCTATTACCGAGGATGAATCCGAAAGGTTATTCAAGCGATTGGAGGTTGAGGAAATCTCTGTGTTTTACATAAAGACCCCAATCGAGATGGGCACCGTTGGCAAAAAGGCCAACTAGCCGGGCCCCATCCTAGACCTTCGGAGATACGAATATGGGCTATGCAGACATCCCAGCTGGTAACGCAATCCCCGATTCACCTTTACGGGGAGGGCCGGCTGAGCAGTAGGCGGCGTGAGGATGCATTTTTCTTGTAGTCGCTGCTTCGGGCCTACGGCCCGGCTGAGTCAGTTGAATGACTTCGAAGGCACTGAGTAGCGACGGTAGTGTGGTGCTGTCATCGATCAAACCGTCCCAACATTATGAGCAACTGCTCGTCGTATCTCGGCAAATTAAACACCATTCAAGAACCTGCTGAGACGAAGGATTAGAGATGGAATGTACTTTCACCCTCGCGTACCAATTCCCCGTTGTAGATCTTATCGAGAACCATTCCAAGGTCGCTTGTGCTTGTCATCGGAAACTGATGGCGAAGATTTGCTGTGGTGGCTCATAGCCGGTAGTGAGGAGGTGCTTGGAGAGGGCGTCAAAATGATTTCGAGATTTGTTGTTGTCCCTGCAATACCAACAGAAACGGGATCAATGCGTAACGGAGCGCGCTTTTATTGTGAGACTGCACCCATAGGTTTCAACAACGAAGAGAAGCTACGCTTGGCGACTACCTACCAGTCCCGAGAAGAAGCCGAGACTGAGTGACAGCAACTGAATCTGGAGCGCCTTCAAAACGTACTGACGGATCGAGAATCCATGACCGCGCGATAGGGCATTTTCACTCTTAAGAAGGTATCAAGTGCTTGGCATTTCGAGGCAAGTGGATCAGATGCTCAGGGACGTACGACCTACACCATTTTGACGCGGATGTTCAGCATTTAATGTCGAGCAAACAGTCTCTGCCTCTGTCCTGACCTTGAAGACTCCATGTTTGCTAGCTGATCCTCCCTCTACAAGATCAACGACTCTGTATCGCTTGCTGCCATCATCTAGTGTGGTGGTCTCGATCACTCTGAATCTAGGGTGCATGGTTGCTTTCCGTGCATGACATTGGTTGCTTAGAAGTACCGGCAAAACAAGACGATTTCAAGAACGGGGCGGGCTTAAGCTGAGTCAATTTATGACGGTGCAGCATGCTTCTCATCGTATGAATCAGGGTTTGGTAGTAGGTGTCGTGATGAGCCATTTTCCTATAGTCGACGCTTCGGGCCAGCAGGGCCCGGCTATCGCATCTT
The DNA here is from genome assembly GCF_054061835.1 of Pseudomonas sp. TE12234. Classification (NCBI taxonomy): domain Bacteria; kingdom Pseudomonadati; phylum Pseudomonadota; class Gammaproteobacteria; order Pseudomonadales; family Pseudomonadaceae; genus Pseudomonas; species Pseudomonas sp. TE12234. The sequence goes on along the minus strand of NZ_JBSSEP010000009.1, from coordinate 201,997 downwards.
CGGGTAGGGCCTTGCCGACCAGAAGGCATGTCTTATTGATTCAGCAGAGGTGCCAGCAAAGCAGACATACCTCGCCAGTGCGAACCCTCCCTACAAGTACCGGTAAAAGGAGGCGACTTCGAGATCGGGACGGGCTTAAGCTGAGTCAATTTATGACGGTGCATCATGCCTCTTATCGCATGAAGCACGGTTTGGCAGTTGGTGCCGCTATCATGCGTACACGTCATCGCCGTTTTGCTAGTGGGTTTGCCGCTTTCCATTTCCCGATTGAACGTATTACGCAGTAAGGCTAGGCGCTTACGCGAGGAGTCGACTACCCGCCAAAGCGAGGGATGTAAAGTTCGGGCTATCCAGATTGCTAGCCTCATGTCAGTCTCGTGGCACAAGTTTTTTCGCTAGACCCTAGGGTTTATCGTTGATTGGTGCAGAGGCAACATGAAAAAAGTGAAGTTGGATCGTATCAACCGAGCAATCCTCGAAAATCTGCAAAGCAATGCTCGGATAAGCAACCTGGAACTGGCCGAGAAAATCAATCTCTCCCCCAGCGCCTGCCTCCAGAGAACCAAGGCGCTGGAGGATGCCGGTTACATTCGCGCCTACATGGCGTCGATCGACATCGATGCGATCTGTATCAATGTCATGGCCTATGTCATGTTCAGCTTGCGCGATCACGCGGGGCATCTACGTGTTCAGTTCGAACGCTTCATCGCCAAACGGCGCGAGCTGGTCGATTGCCTGAAAGTCGATGGAGAGTTCGACTACATTGCCTTGGCCACTTGTTCGACCGTTACCGATTTCAACACTCTCTGTGAGCAGCTGTTGGATGAAAACCCCAACATCCTGAAAATTAGCAGCAACATCATTCTCGACAAAACCAAGTGGTTTGCCGGCTATCCGCTAGAGAATCTGATTTGGCGGGAGTGACGGCGAGCGACCTGCACAATCTGCGGTAAATGCCCGCGCATCCCGCAGCAAGTGCAATGCACACTGGCGATCTCAATCTTTTGCATCGCCGTGTTTGCGGACAATGGTTGTTTTATCCTAAGGGAAAGAACAGCCATGTTTGCATCTGCGTACGTTACCCTGGAAACGGCACTGGGGGCCTTCACACTTGAGCTGTTTGGCCAGCAAGCACCGTTGACCACTGCGAATTTTCTGGCTTACGTGGACAGTGGTCGCTATGAAGGCAGCAGCATTTTTCGCATCGTCGATCCGTCCAATCAGCAACCGGAAGATCCTGTTCGCATCAGTGTGGTGCACGGGGGCACGCGCCCCCTGGCAGCCAATAATTTGCCCATGATCGAACTCGAAAGCACTCTGCAGACCGGCTTGAGCCATCGACATGGCACAGTGTCGTTGGGGCGTGACGAGGCAAATAGTGCCGAGGGTGATTTTTTCATCTGCATCGGCGATCAGCCGCACTTCGATCATGGCGGCGCTCGCCATCCGGATGGCTTGGGCTTTGCGGCGTTCGGGCAGGTCTGTGCGGGCATGGAGGTGGTCGAGGCGATTTGGAGCTGTGCCGGGCCGCAGGAATATCTGCCGCCCGAGGCTGAGATTGCCATCGTGCGCGCCTATCGTCAGCGGCGAGGTGTGTGATGGGGCGCTCTGCGAATGTAAGGGCGGTGATGGCAGCACGTCGATACGATGCGTTTTTGCTTCCCCGCAGCGATGCCTACCTTAATGAAGACCTGGCCCCCGCCGACGAAGCCTTGCACTGGCTCACCGGTTTCAGTGGCAGCGTAGGGGTGGCGGTGCTGACACAAGAATGCGCGGCGCTGCTTGTCGATGGTCGTTATACCGAGCAAGCCCGCCAGGAATGTGCTCAGTTCGATACCTTGATGTTGGACGATAGCAGCCTGTTCAGTTGGCTGCGCGGGCAGCTGAAACCCGGTGCGACCATCGCATGCGATTCAAGGCTGCACAGCGTTGATGAGTGCGCGCGCTGGCAGGACATGGCGACGGAATTGGGCTTTAACTGGCACGAGTCTCTGGACAATCCGGTACTCGAATGTTGGCGCAATCGCCCGACGGCGCCGAACAGCCCAGTGCTTGCCTGGGGGCTGCAACATGCGGGTATGGCTGCGCAAGACAAGCTCGAACACCTCGCTGCCAGCTTGGGGACTTCACAGTGCGATGCCTTGTGGCTGCCGGCGCCAGATATGTTGGCGTGGCTGTTGAACGTGCGTGGTCAGGATATCGATATCGCACCATTGCCGTTCAGCAGCGCCCTGCTGTACGCCGACGGTCGACTTGACTGGTTCATCGACATCGACCGCCTGCAACTACCCCAGGGCTGGCTGCCCGTTGCGGTGACTGTGCGTCCACCCCAATGGCTCGATCAGGCCATCGCAGAACTATATGGCCAGCGGGTATGGATTGATCGTCGAATGTGCACTGCGGCTATTTATCGTCAGTTCAAGTCCGCCGGTTGTATCTTTTATGAGGCGCAAAATCCTCTGCTATTACAGCGGGCCTGCAAGCAGTCCGCCGAGTTGCGTGGCAGTCGTGAAGCGCATCGTTTAGATGGGCTCGCCTTGTGTCGGTTTATGTATGAGTTCCACTGCCGCTGCGGCCGTTTTCTCGGGCAAAGCGAATTGTCGGTTGTCGAATCTCTGGAGGGCTGGCGTACTCGGCATCCCGACTATAGAGGCGCGAGTTTCGAGACCATTGCGGCCACCGGTGCCAACGGTGCCCAGCCCCATTACTTACCAAAGCCAGGGCGGGCGGCAAAGCTCAAGCACGGCGAGCTGTTGCTGATCGATTCCGGTGGTCAATACCCTCAGGGCACCACCGACGTGACCCGGGTGCTGGCTTGCAGTCCCCCTACCGCACGCCAGCGTTACCTCTACACAACTGTGCTGCGTGCCCATATTGCACTGGCCAGCTGTTTGTTCCCCGTGGGCACCAGTGGTCAGCAACTGGATAGCGTTGCGCGGCAAGTGATGTGGCGAGAAGGGCTGGACTACGATCATGGCACCGGACACGGGGTTGGCAGTTATCTGCATGTGCACGAGGGGCCCCACAGAATTGCCCCCCACGCCAGCTCGGTGCCACTACAAGCGGGAATGGTGACCTCGATCGAGCCGGGGGTTTATCTGTCCGGTGAGTTGGGGATCCGCATCGAGAACCTCTATGAAGTAGTTGAGGTCGAGGCGCATCCGGGGTTCCTAAAATTCCAGGCCCTTACCTTGGCGCCGTTTGCTATTGAACTGATAGACCGTGGTCTGCTGAGTCCGGCCGAAATTCAGTGGCTCGATGAGTACCATTGGACTGTTCGGGTGTCATTGGTGGCCTCACTGGAACCAGACGTCGCAGCATGGTTGCTGCGGCAAACGCTACCGAACAACATGCAGTTTCGTACTGAATAACCGTTGATTGTTTTTCCTGGCCCCTGCAAAAGCGCAGTTAGATTTCAGTAGGGCTGACATCATGTTTCCAGCGTTCGCGAGCGCCTCAAAACAATTCTAATAGTCGGTTTGCCTCCCACTTCATAGTGGGAGAGCAGGCGTTGCCAGTATAGAGGCGAGCATGAACAGTTCAGAAAGTGTGATTCCCGACGGGTACGATCGTAGGCCCGTGCCTCAGTCCGAAACGGTTTCCGGAACCGGGCTAGCGCTGATTACTTTTGGGATAGGGATGACCTTGCCGGTGTTCTGGTTGGGTGCAGATGTGACTCAGAAAGTCGGATTCTCGACTGCCTCGCTGATTTTTGTCGGGGTATGTGCGGTGCTCGGCTTGCTGTGTGCATTGACCGCAATGGTCGGTGTGCGGACAAGGCTAAGTACCTACATGGTTCTGCAGTTTTCCTTTGGCCGCCATGGCGCCAAGCTGATCAACCTGACCATGGCTGTAACCTTGCTGGGGTTCTATGCCGCCACGGCGGATATCTTTGGCAGCACAGTGGCCAGCGCGCTGCAAAGTTCCTGGGGCATTGTCACGCCGGCGTGGGTGCACTGCGTCTGGGGGAGCATCCTGATGACGTTGATGGCCATTTATGGATTGCGCGGTCTGGATCGGCTGTCGATTTATTCGGTGCCGCTTATGGCACTGTTCATGCTGTTTGCATTGTACCTGGGCTTCCAGCGTGCAGCGCCGGGCCAGTTGGGCGTGTTTGCGGGCTCTGGGGACAGCCTGGCACTGGCCATCGCCAGCACCATTGGCATGGTGATTTTGACACCGGTATTGATGCCTGATTTCACTCGTTATGCACGTACTGAAAAAGATGCCTTGATCGCCATTCTTGGAATGGCCGCAGGTTTTCCGTTTGTGCTAATCGTCGGTGGCTTGTTGTCGATCATTACCGGCCAGAGTGAAATCATGCTGATCATGGCTAGCTTGGGCGTACTGTTGCCGGCCTTGGCGGTACTTGTGTTCTCCACCTGGATCACCAACACCGCGAACTTGTATTCCGCGACGCTCACGCTGGCAACCGTCAGTCGTACCGCGAGCTGGAAGCTGACAGTGGGCGGGAGCGTCCTGGCAACCGGACTGGCCGTAGGTGGGTTCATGACGCATTTCCTCGATTTCGTCATGGCCTTGAGCATCGTGATCCCACCATTGGCGAGTATCTACGTCACGGACTTCTTTGTGGTACGCCAACAACGCTATGACGTCGACGCACTGAAACAGTCCTCCGCATTTGGCTGGCCGGCACTGGTCAGTTGGACATTGGCCAGCGCAGTCGCCTGGATGACCTCTTTCGAAGGCTGGACACTGACATCACAACCCACATTGGACTCACTACTGGTCGCCTTCGTCGCGTACCTAGTGCTCCACCGATTGAACCCGGTTTCTAAAGTAGTGCCGTCGCACTCGTAATACCGATAACTCCCTACCCAATGCGTTGACCCGGGGATTTACCCGGAGGGCGAAGCCATGCCCGTTTTTAGAAAAACGAACACTGCAAGCGTGTGTTCGATGGGGCTGGCTCGTCTTTTTTCTGCCAACCGCAACGCCCATAAAAAGCTTTAGACGTTCAGGAGCTGTTTCAATGAACATCATTCGACTCATCATTATTGCCGCGCTCGGATTCAGTTGCGCAGCCCAGGCACAAGTTTCCAGCACGCTGGCCTTGACCTCTGAATACCAGACTCGCGGTATCGGATACTCCGGCAACAAACCAGCGCTGAGCATAAGTCTCGACTGGGCCGGAGAGAGTGGGGCATTTGTTGGGACTTGGGTTTCCAGCACCGACAGCTACAAAAGCGGTGATCCCTACGATGATGGTGCAAACATTGAGGTCGATTTCTACGGGGGCTACAACGGCCAACTGGAAAACGGATTGCGCTACGGCGTGATCGGGTATTACTACTATTTCCCGTCGACAAACTACAACATCGACTACCCGGAAATCGGATTCAGTCTCGGCTACGGCAACTTCAATACCTATTACTACTACTCCAATGACCTGATCAGTTCGTCCCAAGCATCGCGATATGCGGCGGCTGATTACACCTTCAATCTGCCATTAGCTGTCGATCTGACGTTCATGGCCGGACACTCCTGGGGCGAATACTTTCGCGATCCTGATGTTACCGGTGGCCACGAATACACCAACTGGGAGGTCTCGCTTAAACGTAGCTTCGGCCCGATCAACACAAAACTCAGCTGGGTCGATACCGACCTGTCCGGTCGATTTCACAACAGTGGCGAATACCTGCGTAATGACGGCCGCCTAATTTTTAGCGTTTCCCACACTTTTTGATAAAACAGCCGGCGGCTTTGCGGCTGGCCGGCGTTTGCATGACTGCCGGAGGACTTATGACAATCCGTGTGGCTACCGATATCGGTGGCACTTTTACTGATCTGGTTTACCTGGAAAACGGCGTGATCAACGCGGTCAAGGCCGACACCACACCGCCGAATTTTGAACAGGGACTGCTCAATGCGGTCGCCAAGAGTGGCGTCAGCTACGCCGATATCGAGTTCTTCGCCCATGGCTCGACTGTGGTGATCAACACCCTGACCGAACGCAAGGGTGTCAAAACCGCCTTGCTGACCACCAGTGGATTTCGCGATGTACTGGAGATTGCTCGGGGCAATACGCCGGATATTTTCAATACCTACTACCGCAAGCCGCCGCCTTTCGTGCCGCGTCATCTGCGTCTGGAAATCTGTGAACGCTTGAATTATCGCGGTGAAGTAGTCACACCACTGAACCTTGAAACCCTGCCAGCCATACTCGACACCTTGCGCGGGGAGGGCGTCGAAGCGATTGCGATCTGCCTGCTGCATGCCTACTGCAACCCTGTGCATGAACAGCAGTTGATGGCTGCGGTGACCGAATTGTGGTCACAAGTGGCGGTCATTGCTTCACATCAGGTCAGTCGTGCGCTGCGTGAATATGAACGCACCAACACCACAGTGTTGTCGGCTTACGTGATGCCTGCTACACGAGACTATCTGGATAATCTGTCCATGCATCTGACAGATAAAGGGCTGCAATCGGCGCCCTTCATCATGAAGTCCAACGGAGGCATTTCCCCGGTTGGTGCGGCCAAGCAAGATCCGATCAGCTTGGTGGAGTCCGGGCCGGTCGGTGGCATTCTCGGGGCGCAGGCCTATGGCCAATTGATCGGGGAAAACCAGTTGCTGGCGTTGGATATCGGCGGGACAACGGCCAAGTGTTCCTTGATTCATGACGGCAAGGTGGACATCAGCAACGATTACGTAATCGAGAAAACCGCGATCAGTGCCGGTTATCCGATCATGACACCTGTCGTGGACATCGTAGAAATTGGCAATGGCGGTGGCAGTCTGGCGTGGGTCGACGCGGCGGGTAGCCTGCGTGTAGGCCCGCAAAGTGCAGGCTCAACGCCAGGGCCGGTCGCTTATGGTCGAGGCGGCATGGCACCGACGACGACCGATGCCAATCTCTATACGGGCCGGATCAATCCGGATGATTTCGCCGGTGGCGAAATCAAACCGGATGTCGATGGGGTGCAAAGGTCTTTTGCGAAACTGGGTGAGCAGATTGGTGTATCGGCCAAGCTGCTGGCCCATGGCGTATTACAGATAGCCAATGCCAACATGGTCAATGCGCTCAAGTTGATTTCAGTCAACCGTGGCCATGATCCTCGTGACTTCGCGCTCATGGCCTTCGGCGGTGGGGGGGCATTGCATGCCACTGCACTGGCTGCTGAACTTGGGATTCCGAAAGTCATCATTCCGCCGTTCGCCGGTGTCTTTTCGGCATGGGGTATGTTGATGCTCGATTCCCGTCGCGACTACATACAGACTCACCTGCAACTACTCGATGACGAAGGGTTGCCTGTCCTGACCAAGGCTTTTGCTTGTCTACAGGCCGCTGCCGAAATGCAATTTGCCGAGGACGGTATGTCGCGCGAAAAGCTCCGTTTCGAGTGGCACATAGATGCACGTTATACCGGCCAGGAACACACCGTAAAAGTAGCTCTGGATGAATTGCAGTTGCCGTCAATCCTGGAGCGCTTTCACGCGCAGCATGAAAAGGCCTACACCTTCCGGCTGGAGTTGCCGATTGAAGTCGTCAACCTTCATCTGGTGGCATTTGGCGAAGTACCTAAATCGCCCATTGCGCCCATAGGCATGAGTACATCGGCTACGGCCGAAGTTGCGTTCAGTGGGCGGCGCTGGGTCGAGTTCGAACCTGAACAACCTATCAACACACCACTGTACCAACGCTCGGCACTGCTCAGCGGTATGCGAATCGATGGCCCGGCGATTATCGAAGAGGCGACCACCACGACAGTCGTTCGCCCGCTCGATCGTCTTGAAGTTGACCCTTACGGTGGCCTTCATATCTATATCAACGCGCAGGAGCTTTCGGCATGAGCAACGCCAATCCATTCACCCGCGAAATTATCAAAAACGCCTTGGTTGCCATTGGCGAAGAGATGTTCATTGCCCTCAAGCGCACCAGCATGAGCCCGATCATCTACGAAGCACTGGATTACGGCATTGGTCTTACTGATGCGACGGGACAGTTGATTTCCCAAGGCAACGGCATTCCTGGCTTTATCGGCACACTCGATGGCGCCGTACGCAGCGTGATGGAGAAATTCCCGCTGAACGATATTTTGCCGGGCGACATGTTCATCACCAACGACCCCTACGGCGGAGGTGGCACGCATCTTTCGGATGTCTCGATGATCATGCCGGTTTTCCATAAGGAGCGCCTGATCGCCTGGACTGCCAACAAGGCTCACTGGACGGAGGTGGGTGGCAAGGATCCCGGCAGCTTCAGTTCGGATGCCTCAGAGATCTACCAGGAAGGCTTACAGTTTCCCACCGTACGCATCTATGACCGAGGGCGGATCAACCAGGCTGTGGTGGACATCATTGCTGCCAACGTCCGCCTGCCAGACATGACGCTGGGTGACCTGCATGCATGCGCAGCAGCATTGCGCGTGGGGGAACGGCGGCTGTTGTCGATAGTGGCAAAGTATGGCGAGGAAACCACCCTCGATGCCATCGAGCGGTTACTCGAACACGGCGAGGCGATGACGCTGGCGGCGTTTGCAGACCTGCCCAAGGGCGTTTTTTATGCCGAGGACGTCATTGACGAAGACGGCTTGGGCAACGGGCCGTTTACGGTGAAGGTTAGAGTTGAGATCGATGAAGGTCGCTTCGTGGCCGATTTCACTGGATCAAGCTTGCAAGCGCAAGGGCCGATTAACAATACCCTATGTGGCCTGCAATCAGCGGTACGTGAAGTATTCATGGGTGTTGTTCGACCTGGCATTGCGGCCAATGCCGGGTGTTTCCGTCCAATCGAAGTGATCTGTCCGCCTGGCACCATTTGTACGGCCCAGCGTCCGGCGCCGGTGTCTGCTTACTTCGAGTCAATGGTAGCGGCAGCCGATGTGATACGTCGCGCGTTGGCTGAGGTGCTGCCGGATCGCTTGATTGCAGGGCAACTCGGTTCCGTGTGCTCAATGGTATTGAACGGGCACAACTCCATTACCGATGATGAGTACCTTATGGTGCAACCGCTAGTTGGTGGTTGGGGCGCCGGGCATGACAAGGACGGAGAGAGCGGTCAGTTCTGTGTGGGCAATGGTGAAACCAGCAATATTCCGGTCGAGTTGACCGAACGTTGTTATGAAGTATTAGTCGAGCGCTATGGTTTTCATCATGAAGAGGGTGGTGCCGGGCGTCACTGTGGCGGAAGAGGGGTAATGCTCGATTATCGGATCCTGTCGCCCAAGGCTTGGGTTTCGACATTCTTCGGACGCGGCATCACCCCGCCGTGGGGCATTGACGCGGGTCATGAAGGCTCGTGCAACTACGCGGAAGTCATTCGCGCACAGGGGACAACCGAGCGCTTCAGTCGAGCCAATCGTGTGGAACTTGAAAAAGGAGATTTGCTGCGTCTGGTCACTGCCAACGGCGGTGGTTGGGGGCCGACAAAAGCGCGAAGCCTGCGGGCTATTCAGGACGATATCAAAAACGACTACATCTCGGCTGAACAAGCTCGGCGCTACTACCCCGAGCAAATGTCACGGATTTAACTCAACGGCAACGTTTGATTGCCAAGGCTGGTAACGAGACACATGCCAGCAGTACCTGCCAGGGACGGCTTGGCTTCGATTGTTTTTATCGAGGACGAATGATGTTTTCTCATCGAAAGGTCGATGCTCTTTCCAAGCAATTAAGTGACGTTTTATCAAAACTTGCTGCCGGACAGCAGGCGGATATCCCCGGCGACGATGTGATCCATTGCTATCCGCAGTTGCTGGCTAGCCTGACGCACTTTAGCCAGGCATGGATTGATTTACAGCAAAAAGCACATTGCCATGAGGTTGCCAGTTCAGCCATAGAACAGGTCGATGCTTTAAAAAAACAGCTGCAAGCAAAAGAAGGTGAGATTGCAGCCCTGCATCTGGACTTGGATCAGTCAGGGTTATTGATCGAGGAAAGCAAATCTCGGCAGGAAGCTCATGAGATTGAGAATCTTGTGTGGAATGGAATCAACGATACGTTGACCGAGGGCTATTGGGAGCTGGTTGTCATTGGTGGGGACGTCTACAACAGCGCAAACACTTTGCGCTGGTCGAAGCAGTTCAGAACGTTGATCGATTATTCCGAGTCAGAGTTGGCAGCTTCTTGGGGTAATTATGAGCGCCTGATCAATGCTAATGATCTTGATGCTGTGCTGCGGGTTGTCGATACCTACCTCCAATCTGGAGATAACAGCAACTGCTACGTTGTTGAGTATCGAATGCAGCACAGGACTAAAGGAGACATCTGGTTCCGTGAGAGAGGCAGGGTCGTGCGGGATCACAATGGAAAAACTTGTCGAATGATCGGTGCTGTACGAGACATATCTGACGAAAAGCTGGCTGCCGCGATCCATGAAAGAGAGATCGCCCGTATACAGGCAACTTACGGTCAGATTTCCCAAGTTGTGAGTGTTATAAAAACCATTGCCGACCAGACAAATATGCTCGCACTGAATGCTGCAATTGAAGCCGCTCGGGCTGGCGACGTTGGACGAGGCTTTTCCGTTGTGGCAGACGAAGTGAAAAAACTAGCCAAGCGAACGAGTGTGGCTACGCAACAAATTCAGGAGATGCTCACTACGTGTTGAGCTTCAATTGCGAGCCTGATGTGGGTGAAGGTTAAACCGAAAAGTCCCTGGTTTCGTAGTCAAGTCAACCAACTTCAAAATGGCCACACTACATGCACCTGCTACGACAACGCCTGCACAACGAACTACACGCGCGCCCGTCTCTGTACTTCGATGAGCCGGCCCATGTGCTTCATCTGGCCTTCCTCGGCAGCAATCAGGTGTGTTATGCATTCCTTCAAAACTGTTGCCCTGGCACCCAGGATCTGAATGCCGCGCAAGGCATTACCCAACTCGATGGCCATGCACTGAAATGGGAGCTCCATGCCGAGTTTTTCACCCTGACCCTGGTAGTCACCTCATCAGGTGATGACCTGGCCTGGACGACGCTGCCTGAAGCGCTGGCGTCAATGGTCGAGGTGTATTTGTCGACCCTGATCAAGTCAGTGCAGATTGCAGTGCGTGGTGAAGTCCATCTGGATCTGTCCCGTTATGGCTTCAAGGATCCGAGCGGTTCTTGCGTGGGTGGTGGCGATGTAATGGTCTGGAGCGATTTTCGTCTCAGCGAGGACGGCAGCAACCACATATTGTTCGTCAACCGGCTTCTGAATGTTTACCGCCAAGGCCGGATGATTCGCCGTCTACTGGAAATCGAGACGTACAGGATGATGGCCTCGTTATCATTGACTACGGCCAAGGACTTGAGCGCGCAGCTCGATGTTTTTGACAAGACATTGGTCATCCTCTCCGAGCGTAATGCCAACTCCGACGGCAGTAATGCGAGAGCCCTGCTTGCGGATATCTCCAACCTTTCTGCCCAAGTGGTCAGCAGCACCGCGAAAACCCACCACCGTTTCAGCGCAACGCAGGCCTTCGCTCAATTGGTGTTCGAACGCTTGGGGGAATTGCGAGAAAGTCACGTGGGAGATTGCCAACGCCTTGGCGTGTTTATCGAGCGCTGCTTCAAATCCACTGTCAGATAGTCCTGTCAGTTTCGCAAGGTTTGTTTGGCCTTCGCTTACAGGTGTTCAATACCAGTGGCCTCACGGCGACAGGTTTTACAGATCCGGATAATCATCAAGCCTAAGGCTAGGAGCCTCCGTATCGTGCGGTTCGTGCTTAGGCGTATGTATCACACCAGCTTTGGCGTCTGCACGCATTTGCTCGAGCTCTTTGTGAAAAGCCTTGTCCTGAACCGTGGGTTTGCTGGTGTACGGTTTGCGCTCTGGGTCAGGTTGGGCGGCATATGTCGTCACGGCGTCTGGGTCTTGCTGTAGTTTCTCTTGGACTTGCGATTCCAGCATCGCACGAAGCGCGTCTTTGTCGGGACGGGTAAGCAATTTGTTACTCCTAGTTGGCAGTCAGCGATTGGCTCATTGGCTGGGTGATGTGGGAGGGGGCGTCCGAGGCTTTGCACCAACCGCCTGCGGTCATTGACTTTATCTAGTATGAAAATAGCAAAAACAGGACGCATATCTCAGTTCAATGGTGGGTGATGGCCTCGGTTTGCCGAGTCGGCCCGCGATAGACTGAGGTTGTGTTGCCCGGCCGATTGCGTCGCAGTTGAACGACGTGTACAGCATGTGGATGAGCGTTAGGGTAATTGATAGCTCATGGAACACCTTCCAGCCAGCCTCAAATCAGCCCGAGCTAGTGATTCAAAACCTGTTCGTGCAACTGAAACACTGACGAAACATTCCGGCCATATGATTCGCGTCACCGAACCTAGGAGGGTTGGAGATGAATCGGCCATCAAGAAGCATGCGCAAACTGCTCGACTCTGTCGCCACTAATAATGAGGCAGCGGCGCTTGATGTTATGCATGCTGCCGAGCAGCTCCAGGATGAGGTATTGCGCCAACGATTGCTCAACCTGATTCATCGGCTCAACCAAGACGCCAGTGACTTGCGGATGGCGCGGGACGATATCCAAGGCGGTGCCATAAAGCTCGCGTGATCGGTCTCGCAGGAGTTCTGTGTTCGTTCCTTCGGGCCAACGAGTCCCGGCTGAAACCTTGCTTTAAAATGCAGGAGGCAAGGCCAGATTCGGTGGGGCGCATATCAACATAAATCGACGAATTCGGCTCGCTTCGCTTGCGATCCACGTCTCCTGTTAATAGTTCTTCACCCCTGTGACCAGATGATCGCTCGCAAGCCAGACCCTACTGCATTCGGTTAAGGGTGTGTGTTTCAACGTTCGCCCCTGATGCTTCGCTGATCGAACACATTTATCCAAAGTCGTAGTGAAATATCAATACGACGCAGGTAATGTCCTGGCCACGTTCGTCAAACCATTAAGGGATGGAGACGAAAATAGAAGCCCTGGAGCCGCGAACCTCTGGGGCTTTGTTTTTCTACTCAGCTACTTGCAGTTGCCTGCTTTGCGATATTTCGCCGCTTGTGCCTCCGACTCAGAATTAAAAGTTATATGGTTTTTCACGGGCGTTTGAACATGCCCAGAGCACCCTATCGATAGCTACTACATCACCTACTGATAGAGTGATTTTCTCTGGCTCAACGCCTTCATCTCAATCCCTCTACCATTTCCCCGCTAGGTACGGCCGGAGGGCTTCCAGTTTCTGCGGGAGCTTTTGATGACAGAGCATGCCTAAGTACGTCGCCGCCCGAGTTGCCCCAACGTACAGGAAGCGCTCGAATAGGGCAGACTTGGCTTCAGCAAGCGCGTCGACGCCCACAAAAAACACGGCCTCGAATTCAAGCCCTTTAATGTGCTGGACATCGAACACTCGAATATCTGATTCGTTGCCCAATGACTGGCCGTCGACACAGGGAACAGCTCTCAGACTAATGCGTTCCAGGCTCTCAGTGAGCGCTTGCGCCATGGGTCTGACTTGCTCCTCAGAGCCAACCAACACGGCAATTGAGGGCACGCCTTCACCCTTGGAGCGAATCAGCGCCTCGATTTCGAAGATGCGATCCGTCAACCAAGCGGAGGCATCTGTGCCGGATAGGTTTTCCCCAAGCACCGGCCTGACTCCATCATGAGCGGAGTGATCGGGTAGGCTACCTACCGCCTCACTGTCACCATCCATCAAGCCTAGAAGCTTGATAGCAAAACTGTTCAGTAGACGGCTCTGTCGGTAAACCGTGTTGATTCGGCGATGCTTCAGTCGTGGAGAAATCCACTCAAGCAGGTCTAGGCGTTTGAGACCACTTCCTGTGATTCGTTGGTTGAAGTCGCCACAGGCGAAGAACGACTCGGTTGCAGGGTCAGTAAGGCTCTCCATGCAGGCCAGCTGAAGTGGCGAGAAGTCCGTAGCCTCGTCAACTAGGACTTGCTGTAGGAACTGACTAGAGATCCTGGCCAGTTCAGTAAAGCGAGGGTCATCGAGGTGTCGTTTCACGAACTCTTGTTGGATGAGTTCGCGCGCTGATCGGAGCATTAGAAGCAGAATGGCGTCTAGCTCAGTTTCGTCAATGTGGGCGGGAGTGTCGGGACGCTGGTAGCCGTAGAGCTCAAGTTCTAGGCAATCGCGACGAAACGCTCGGTAGCTTGTGGGAACATCAAGGACATAACGCTTCCACGCATTTTTGAAGCGACGCAGAGCATTCTGGAAACACATTTCACGACCGAGAGTCTTCAGCCATTCATCCAGGGGAACTCGATCTCCCAGCCAATCTCGGATCCGCGCTGCCCGGCTGGATTTGCCAAGTTTGCCATTTCGATAATGGGTGCGTGCGTAGCTTTGCAGGAACTGCTGGTAGGCTTGGAACGCTCTACGTTCAGCAGTGTGAGTGGGCGTGTTAACGCTATCTTCGCCGTTGTCGTCGTCAAACTCCTCGCCGTCGTCGACCTCATCCTCGTTTTGTCCCAAGCTCTCAAGGAAGGTCGCTAGTTCGAGGAAGACAGCTTTGTTTCTATTGTGGAGAAGGCTGCCTTGCTGCTGGATTAACTTGTCAGTGGTTGCTCGGCTAGCTTTTAGCAGAGGGTCAATCCGTGCTTCCACTGTATACCAAACGGAATAAGCACCCAGTAGTCCTTCAGGACTCAGTTTATCAACTGTGGCGAGCAGTTGTTTCACAACCGCGTCCGAGAGATTAGGAGCAGAATCTTTCAAGAGGTTCGCCCCCTCTCTTAGCGAGGCGAGGAGGCGATTTTGGTGGAACGACTTAAAGTCTGCGAACCATTCGCGCGGATCATCGCTAATCGTAGAGCTTGCAAACTGGCGATCCTCTTTGAGGATACAGGTGCCACCGTTACCGGTCTTGAGAATGCCGAAGGTCGATCTTGCCAACTCGTGGCGCCGCTTGCTCCAGGTCTTAATGTGCTCATCGGAAGCCGGCACATTTTCGCGACTAAAAGCTTCCTTGACGTAGTGCCTCAGTAGGTCGGATGGGGTGAACATCATCCAACGTGAGCGCTTCGCCTGAGAGCCTAGGAGGATACGCTCTTCAGGGCTGAGCGCTTCCCAGTCCAGCTTCTGCCCGAGACGCTTGATCAGCGTAGTGGTCTTTCCTGTACCAGGTGGGCCGAGAATGATCAGTTGGTGGTCGATTGATAACCGGAAAATATCGTCCTGAATTCTGTCGAGGATGGCTTGATCTCTGAGTGCCATGGCTCTACGGATTTCATGACGAACACCTTCCCGGATTCTCTCCTCTTCCGACTCACCGGCTAGCATCGCGAAGAAGGCATTGTCATCAACCGGCTGAATGACTTTTCGAAGGGATGGGATGGTATGCGGAGTCGACCGCTCCCGTCGCCAGACGCTATCAATTGAGTCCCATAGATCTGCGCTTTTTTGGGGCTTCAGATCAACCTTGTCCAGTACGCGGAAATTGACTTTTTTCCCTGCTATCTCTAAGTCGACGTCCTCACCTACGCTGAGAGCTGCTAGGCGACCGAGCGGCGTACGGTAGCCAGCTAACTTGCCGCTGTTGAGGGGAATGCCAGCAGTCGTTCTACAAATGTAGTAAGTGTCAGTTTGACCCTTGTCGTTCTCCACGACTATTCGTGAAACGGCAGGCTCACGAACCAGGCTCAAGAGAGACTTGGTCACGTCGTCGGCGATGGCTGCGATCTGGTCGACTGCTGCTGACCCAGTGAACGTATTGACGACGGCCAAGGCATCAAAGGCTTCCCGATTCCCGGCCGCGAGGCGCTTGGATGCAATTTGTTCGATTTGGTGGAAGGTATCTAGCGCATCATTGGCAAGATCCAAGGCGTCGCTTGAACTCATTGAAGCTCTCCCTGTTTCGAATGGTCGTTGTGGGGGGTACAGGCGCGCGAGTACACGGTTTTTCTGTACTCAGGTAGACGATGTTCCTCAGTTGACCCTGATGCTAATTCTTGCCGGCCATAGTTGCCACCAAATTGCCATAAATAGCGACTTTGACAGTAGTCAGGAGGAGGCTGTGTCTAAGGCTGGCAGGAGAGAGGACTGTCTGTACAGGCCAGAAAGATAAACAGGTTTGGTGCTGAGGATCGGGGGGCGAATCCAGAATAAAATCGATCAACACTATCAAAGGCCACATAAGCCCAGCTAGCTTTCTGCAGGTGCCCCGAGGGAATACCTCCAAGGCAATTCGCATGTCACCCGAAACGTGGAACCCCGATGGTTTAGAGCACTGACGTCGCTTGGGATGCAGGCAGGATGTAGACTAGAAATTTTTAAGATTCTGGAATCAGGATGACAATGGAGTGGCGAGCATCTGCTTGGGGGCGGTTGCTGACAAAATCTGAGCCATGGCGCTTAAACACTGAAGACGACCGGCTTTTCTTAAGACTCGGCGACAAGGTGGTTGAGATACAGCCTGACAACATCCCCAAGGTCGAGGTCAATCGTGGCGTGCTTTGGACAGATATCACGTTATTCGAAGGTTGCCAGTTTCGTGTCGATGGTTTGCCCAACTCCAAAGAGCCTATCCTTGCACAGGAATTAGCTCGGCTTCTCCTGATTACCCGGCGACAACGCTTTGAGGAATGCTACTCGTCCATCCGAACATGGTTGGACACCATTGTGCAGACCGTAAAAAAAGCCGACGCTGAACACCTCTGGCTGACGCACGAGATGCAGCAGGCGCTTCTCACAGCCAAGCCAATGCTGAGCATCGACGACCAAGCTGTAACTAAATTGTTTCAGACTCCTGAAGTTCAGTCCTCTCTCCAGGAGCGCGCTCTGGCCGTCCAGAAGGATCTTGATGACTGGAGGTGTAATTGGTCAGAGGTATGGGCTCACCGAAACAACGAGCATATGTTGCATGAGCTTGATGCATGCAAGGATCTCTTCGCCAAAGTAGAAAGCAAGCCGCTTACAGATGAGCAATCCCGCGCGGTAATCTGCTTCGATAACCGCGTCCAAGTCATCGCTTCCGCAGGCTCTGGCAAGACTTCGACCATGGTTGCCAAGGCGGTTTATGCTCTGCACCGTAAATTAGTATTTCCAAGCTCAATCGTCATGCTGGCCTTTAACAAGGACGCAGCTGGAGAACTTCAGGCACGGGTTGCAGAATCACTCGCGCGTGTCGCTATTAAAGACATACAAGTGGAGGCAAAGACCTTCCACTCTCTTGGGCTTTCCATCATCGCTGAAGCAACTGGCCGTAAGCCTCATGTACCGGATTGGGCGGTAGATAACCTACTGGGCCTCCAGAAGCTCTTGACTATCGTCGACGATCTTAAGGATCAATCTGATGTATTCAAGACTCAGTGGGATCTATTCAGGCTGGTACTTGGGCGAGACGTCCCAGCAGCGGGTGAGGATCAGCTTTTCGAAGCTTGGGACAAGAAAGGGCGAGGCCGCTTGGTGTCATTGAACGGTGATCATGTTGCAAGCCAAGAGGAGCGGATTATCGCCAATTGGCTTTTTTACAACGGCATCGACTATCAGTACGAGAGGTCTTACGAGCATGACACAGCTACCGTTATGCATCGCCAATATTTCCCCGACTTTTTCTACCCCGCCATCAACCTCTACCATGAACACTTTGCATTGGACGCTCATGGCCAGCCTCCAGAGCATTTCAAAGATTACCTAGAAGGCGTTAATTGGAAACGAGCGACGCATCAAAAACTAGGTACTGCCCTCATGGAGACTACTTCGCATCAATTGCAGACTGGCGAAATCTTTAAGCACTTGAGTAGAGAGCTAATATCTCGAGGTCTCATTCTTGACCCAAATC
Organism: Pseudomonas sp. TE12234; assembly: GCF_054061835.1. Classification (NCBI taxonomy): domain Bacteria; kingdom Pseudomonadati; phylum Pseudomonadota; class Gammaproteobacteria; order Pseudomonadales; family Pseudomonadaceae; genus Pseudomonas; species Pseudomonas sp. TE12234. The sequence goes on along the minus strand of NZ_JBSSEP010000009.1, from coordinate 184,303 downwards.
CAGACCGTCCGATTCCTGCTCAAGGGATGGTACCCATGGAGAATGTGGATCTCATCAAGCTACTCCGTACGTTCATCACTCATTTCAAGAGTAATAGTCTTACAATTGAGGTTCTATTTGAGCGCTTGCGGGATTTGCCACCTGGAGCATTCAAGTTCCGTTTTGAAGTTTTTTTGGAGCTGGCTGTACCGGTCATCAACGGCTGGAACATGGCTCTGTCCTTAGAAAAGGGAATTGATTTCGAGGACATGATCAACATGGCTGCGGAGAGCCTTGAGAGAGGTCACCCTTCGCCTTACAGTTTGGTAATGGCTGACGAGTACCAGGATGCTTCAAGGGCTCGTGCGCGCCTCTGCAGAGCATTAGTCGCTGAGCCGGGGCGACATCTCTTCGCTGTCGGAGACGACTGGCAATCTATCAATCGCTTTGCCGGTGCAGACATTTCAGTCATGACGGGCTTTCGCGATTGGTTTGGGCACGGGCAGGTTTATCGCCTGGAGACTACATTCCGATGCCCTCAAGAACTCTGTGATGTGTCCAGTCGCTTTGTCTCCAAAAATCCGGCCCAGTTAAAAAAGCGGGTTTCTTCGGTTACGCCCGCCATCGATCCTAGTATCCAAGCGTTCCAAGTCCCCGACAGAAACGAACTTCAGGGAGCGATTAACCACTACCTATCTGAGCTTTATCGTCGCTTGGTCGACGGCGCGGTGCTTGCAGGAAAGAATGGGAAAGTGACCGTGTTCGTTTTGGGGCGCTATAAGAACGATCGACAATACGTCCCTGACGGTTGGCAATACCATTTCGGGGATCGAATCGAAGTTAAATTTAAGACTATCCATACCTCCAAAGGCGATGAGGCCGAGTATGTGATCCTACCTGGGATGGTGTCCCGAGGATTTCCTAACGTCAAAAGTGATGACTCGGTTCTGCAGCTGGTCATGCCTGCTGGGGACACCTATCAACACAGTGAAGAGCGACGGTTGTTCTACGTAGCTCTTACCCGTGCTCGTCGTTCAGTCGCGATGTTCACAGTAATGGGCAAGAACTCACCGTTTCTTGATGAAATGGTGAAAGAGGGCTCCGTCACAGTCACCAGCATTCGGGGCGAGCTCATTCAGGAAGAGCGTTGCCCGGTCTGTAAACGCGGTGTGTTAGTCATCCGACAAGGCCCATATGGCGAGTTTCGCTCGTGCTCAAGCTATCCCATGTGTGCTCACAAACCTAAGCAACAGCGTAAGCCTAGCGGTCATAGAGTTGGATCGTCTTCCCGTGGGCCGTGGTGACACTAACATTTACAAACGGGCCATCGACGCAGGATCAGTCCGCCGGTAGGTGACCTGCAGTACTCGCAGTAATCCAAGGAGCCGCAGTCATCGAATAGTGTGAGTCGCTAACCGCTCCATGACGACCTCTCTGCTTCGATAAAAGAGGTCGACGGGAGTGTATTAATCCTGCGTTGCTGCTTACTTTAAGGGGTGGCCGGACGAGCGTGGAACGGGTGGCCGGATGGCCGTGGAATCCGCATCAACGGGAATGAGTCCGTGATTGATCTCACTCCACGACTGACCGCACGCACGCTTCACGCCCGCCGCAAGTTTTTCGATCTGCACGTGGCAAACAAAAGTCAGTTGGCCGAACAGGCGCTGCAATCGATTGGGGGCCTGTACGAAGTTGAACGCCAAGAGCGGGACTTGAGCGATAAAGATCGCTGGCGAATAGGCAAGGAAAAAGGTAAACGTCCGCCCACACACCTTGCGTGATTAAACGGGTGTCCACCTGTGTGGCAACAGCTCGGTAATCTCACCCGCACGCTTCATCGGCAGGCGTGTAAGAACATCCTTCAAGTAAGCATACGGATCATGCCCGTTGACCCGCGCCGACTGGATCAAACTCATAATCGCTGCCGCACGTTTGCCGCTGCGAAGCGACCCCGTAAACAACCAGTTTGAACGCCCGACCGCAACGGCCGGATCTGATTGTCGGGTTGTCAGACGCGGTTGCACACGTTCAACCCCCTAAGAACCGTGCGTGCGAGTTTCCCCGCACACGGCTCAAGCCTCTGCTAAGGCACCCCTACGCATCATCTCCAGCGCCCTCATGCAAATCTATCATGCCGCCAAAATACTACCCGCAAGTCGAAGATCAGGTGCGGCCCCCGGCAACTGTTACCGGTAAATTGCCCAGCAGCTTCAGCCCCGTCGTTCTCACGAACGCGTCGTAGTCCATCGGTCGCTCAATACGGGTGTCTGCATTGGGTAATACGTAAGCCCAGGCCCGCTTGGACGATGCGTCGTATACCAGCTTGAATAGGCGCGTCGGCACCCAGACCTTGTTGTCGCCAATGGTGGTGTGGCCTGGGTCAAAGAGCGGGCCGGTAAAGACATAAACATTGCCATCGGCTCGCCTGACAAACTTCCTGACATCAGACTCGACCTTGCTCCAGATCTTGCGGTTGTTGGTGGGGTCTTGCGGCACAATGTTCGACAGTGCAAAGGATTGGGCCATTGCATTTGGGGTCGGTGCATCGGCTGCCGGGGACTGAAGACCACGATCCACAGCCGGATGTTGGCCACGGTAGTCGCTCAACTCTGCCCGCCCACTCTTGGGAATGCGTGGGTCTGGATAGAACTGATTGGTGCGCTCCTCCCCTTTGGCATCTTGAAGCTGGGCGGCATTAAGACGCTCGACCACTACCAGCGGTGTCTTGCTGGTTTGCGAGTAGAGCACTGCGAAATGGTCAGAACACAGGGCCAAGGGGTTCATAGTTGCAGGTACAGTGGCGATGTTGAACGGTTTGGCTGCTGGGAACAGCTCTGCACAGCCATCGAACGCTGCCTGTTTTTGCTTGTTTGAATAGAGGTCAAGCGCCACGTTCTGACTGATTGAGCCCGAGCGGAATGTTTGTTCCTGATACTGAGTAGGTGTCTTGATCAGATCAAGCAGGCTGCGGGCATCTGCTCCGGTGGAGAGCAAAACAAGGGCCGACAGCCCCATTGCAATTTTGCGTGGATACATGCTTGAAATCTTCGAAATAGATGGATGGGAAACGTACTTTGCGTCGCTTGCGGAATCAACGACCGCGTGCGGTGAGCCAGTCTACGAGCGCGTCAAACGCACCTTATGCTTAAAACCTAGCTCGAAACCATGAGGTGCGGGCACCTAGCCTAGCTCAGTCATCCGCAAGTGCTTCTAGCGATGCGAGGAGTTTGGCTAGTTCGGTCAGGTTCGCTGCTGTCACGATGTCATATTCTCCGCGACTACTCAGCCGGTACACCTCTCGAGCCTTTTTGACCCGTTCCAGCAGAGGAACGACAATCCCTGACGCCCTTTCAAGAAACTCGTTGATGTCCGCACGCGTCTGGGGAATCTTGTAGCCCTTCGCCGCGCTTGTGATGATGACGTCCGCATCGCGCAGTTTGGCAACGCCATTGGAGCGAATTCTTTGGCCGTTGACCTCTCCAAACCCGCTGTCTTTTAGGTGGGCCATGATTTCTGTAGTCAGGACGTAGTCCTTGGTGACGAATTCGCTTTGAAATCTCAAGAACCGTAAGATGCTTAGCTGAAAGTGCTCATCTTCATCTGGGTGCTCACCAACGCGCTCGCTAAAACGGTCAGCCTGGCGTAGAGCTTCCTGGTGTACCTGGTAGTCTGCATATCCAGACTCATTCGTCGGCGGAGGCAGGAGAGACTGGTATTTGGATGGCCACTCAAGCATGCCAAGAGTCAGACTGCGGAGGATCTTCTTGTAGGCAAGAACTGCTTCTTCCGATGCTTTCTCTTCGTAAATCTGAGCCACTGACCCGGCGAAAAAATCTGCAACCTGAACCAAAACGTTGTCCTTACTGGACGTCGTCTGGAAGGCATCTTCATCGCCAAATAGGTCATCGACGAACCGTTCTACAACGTAGCTTTTCAGGCTCTCCTGAAATTCCTGGCCACCATGCTCGTCTACGACCATCCGGAGGTCAGGATAGGCGCGGAACAAACGATCATAAAGCAACCCGTTCACGTATTTAATGAACGAAGTCTTGATGCGAAGACCGCCATCTTTGTGGATCCGCGACTTATCAACGACGGTGAAATAAAGCTTGAATGGCAGCTCGGCCAGTTCGCTCAGAATCCGGGCACGGCGATCTGAATCCTTGTGCTTCAGATTGCTAGATTTGATCTCGCCTGTTTGAAAATGACGCTTCCGAAGCTCTTCAGCTTGGGCATACGCAGCATCTAGGTCTTTCTCTGCCACCAGAATGGAGCACACGATGAAAAAGCCCGAGTTTCCACCCTTTGAAGTATCAAGGGCTGAATTCCCGGACTCATCCACGAAAGCATACGTTCTGTCCATGAGCGTGCTCCATCAACACCTGACTGAGCGGCGGGTCGCCCAGTGCGAAGGTGGCAGTCTCAGTTGGTGGCGGTGGTTGTGCCGGGCGCAGGGCCCTCACTGAATGTGTAGTTGATGACAACGTCATTGCGGATCAGAACGTCGAGCGTCTTCTGAGTGCCAGTGGTCGTCACCTTCATGGTAACCACGTAGTTTTGAGCATGGGTTGAGCCATTGGTGTAGGTGTATACCCACTTTTCGTCAGTCTCGCTGACTGCGCTCTTTGCATAGGGTTCACCGAATAGCGACTTCAATTCGGTAGTCGTGGTTTTACCCTTGGTGATATTGGCCACGCTTGTCGACGGAAAGTCTCGGCCTGCGGTGAAATGCGAAGTAGCGCAACCGATAAGTGCCAAACAAACTGCCATAACTGCGATGAGACTTTTCATATCTGTCCTTGATGTTGAAGTGCTCCAAATCCTAGCTCGCATCGAAGCCAATAGCCATCATCAGGTTGACCAGCTGCTATCATGTGCACGCAGCAATCAGAGCGCCCTGGGAGCCCTGAGCTACCTTACTTCCCAGAAGGCATTGTCTGGATGCCTGGTTAGCAGGTAGCCCCGGCAATTGGGCACGTGGTTCGTGATCTCGTAGTCGCGCCAGTCCGCCATAGCTCGGCCATCAATGGTCAGCGGCTTTCGCTCGATCAGCCAGGCTACGGCATTGATGAACTGCCCATGCGAAAATACAGCGATGTCCCGGGCAGGATGCTCTGCCAGTTGATCCAGGAAAGACTGAACTCTAAATATGAAGTCCAAGAACGACTCGGCGCCTTCACCATCTCTGAATGCGGGGTCTGACCGTGACCAATATGTTTCGACCCAATCCCGCCTCTCGGCAACGGTCGTGTTGCTACACCGCACTGGCTCAATGTAAGTGAATTCATGAATCGGCCAGGTTTCAAACGAGGTAGCTGGGAAGGCAGCTAAGGTCGCCATTGCAGTTGCCTGCGCTCGAGAGAACGGTGAGGCGACTATGAGAACAGGAGCATGGTTGAATGACTGGGCCACCAGGTATGCCTGCTCAACACCTTTTGGCGTGAGAGGAATAGCCGCGTGATCCAGGCTGGCTTTGCCAGCGTTGGCAGCATTTTCTCCGTGGCGGATTAGTCGGACATTCTTCATTAAGCTTCACACACCTGGTGCCTGCCCTAGTCAAGGATACAACGCAGCCTCGAGTACGGATGAGTTCACGTAAAGGAAGAAAGGTGATGAAGCTATTTTTGGACTGTGAGTTCACTCAGCTCAACCAGAATTCGAAGCTGATCTCCTTGGCATTGGTCTCAGAAGCCAGTGACGAGTTCTATGTAGAGCTGACCGATACCTATCAGGTCGAAGACTGCAGTGACTTTGTAATCCAACATGTCTTGCCGCAGTTGAGTCAGCCTCGGTACGGAATGCCACTCGTGGAAGCTCAAGCCGCGCTGAGGGTTTTCCTGGGCGGTTTCGACGGCCAACTTGAGGTCTGCTCGGACGCTCCAGAATGGGACTGGGAGTTTTTCTGCCAGCTTGCGTATTTCGATCGCAAGTGGCCGAGCCATGTGGAGAACAGGCCTACCAATCTGATCCACTTGTTCAGGCATTTAGAAGCCGACGACATCGGTAACATTACGCTTCCCGACCTTCCGCATCATGCCTTGCTCGATGCCCGACTCCTTGCCGGTCTTTACCAACGCTTGGCAGGAGCCTCCAAGCAGGTTGGAGATTGATTGCGATGAGTCATGACGAAGAGCTCTGGCATCGAGAGATCGCTGTGCGAATGGCATACGGGCGCTTGCTTCCATGCGAGTCATCGCATGCCCAAAGCTAAGTTGTGGTGTGAAGTAAATTGAGGGTATCGTTCCTTCGGGCCAAAGGGCCCGGCTCACATAATCAGCCGAGCATCTCCTTGATGATGGATGCAACGTTCCTGGCATCGTCGATTCCTCGGTGATAGGTACCCAGCCAAACCAAGCCCAACGACTCTACTGTTTGCTTAAGGGATTTAGGTCGATCGTAATATAGGCCGGCATGCCATTTCCTAGCATTGAAATGCGGCAGGCCTTCGAGCAGGGAAGGGCACCCAGCTAAGCCAGCATCGCGCTCAAGCTGTCTTGCGTCATAGTCACCCCACGATGCCCAAGCCGCGTTTGGGTAGCGGTATGGTGCGATGAGGTTTGGATGGCTTGTAGATGAAGGAGTTTTGCTTCGATGCTCATGGCATGGTTGTCCTCACATTGATTTGTCCAACGTGCATCGACGCGTGGCCGTGGCGAGCAGAGGCAGGCATCTCGTTGCCGGAAGGGCCTTTAGGTTAACGTGTAGGGCAATAACCAGAACGTGGGAGTGCCACTGTTGTGCTACCCTGCGCTTGAAGCAGCGAATCGTCCGCTGTCAACAGCCAGGGAGCGGCCACTGATGCGCGATCAAGAGCGGCGACTACAGTTTCGTCAGTCAGTGATGAAGTTTGAACTTTATCTCATCTCACTTTGGCTTCTGTTCATTTTGATGATTGTGGTGAAAATGGATGTGCCAGTCTGCTTTGGTGCTGACTGTAATTATATTGGTACCCTGGAGCTGATTAGTGCTAACGTTCTGCCCGTTATTTCTCTGGTGTTGATTCTGGTTATTGCAATTTGCTACCTTCGATTCAGATACAGAATCCAATCAAATGTCAGCTTGCCAGTAATAGCGAAAAATGTCGAGGATCTGAGCTATGAACATCTAACATTCCTCACAACCTATATTGTCCCTTTAATTTGTTTCAATTTGGACAATGTACGCTACATCATTGCTCTATTCATTCTCTTGATAGTTATTGGGCAGATTTACGTTAAAACCGACAAGTTTTACGCCAATCCAACGCTGGCGATATTGGGGTTCAGGCTGTACAAAGTTGAGATTGATGGTGTCAGTAAAGTACTGATTACCACCCAGCGAATAGCTGAGTCTGACAAAATTGTGTTCACCACAATTGACGAGAAGTTCATATCTGGAAGGAAAGCATGAGCATTGAAGCATTGCGATTGACCGCACAAAACCTAGCAAATGACCCGCAAACCATAGGGCTCATGTTTTTCATCTTAAAAGAGCAAAATTTATTCGTTGCTCGGAAGGTTGAGCTGTCAGGTGATGCTCAGACTGCATTAACAGGTGAGATGAAGGTAGAGTTGCGGGAGTTTTTCGACGGCGACTACGTATTGAGAGACCTTACCGCTGCTGACCAGCGGCAGGATGCTATTTTTCGCTACAACCTTCAGAACATCCCTCCGCAGATAGAGCGGTTAATTGATACGCTGGACACGCCTGCTACGATCCCCGATTTCGACCACACGAATGATCAAGTGACTGATCTGAAAGCTATCGTGGTAGTGCTCGGTAATGGCACTGAGACCTTAGCTGTATATAAGCATCACTACCCAACCAATACCTATCGACGGAATGGTTTTAGCTTAATGCGTGTGGGTATAGGCCAGGATCGCTTTGAAAAGCTAAACCAAGACATCATACGAATGGGCCACACAATTGATTTTATTTACGATGGCGCTGATGTTTTTGTCACTAACTTCAAGGTTCTCGAGAAGTTTTTTGGTTTTAAAGAGGCCGTGAAATCGGATGCAGTCGTTAAACTTGCCACGTTGACCGGCCGAGCCCTTATTGAAGATATCTCCCTTCTAGAGCAACGAATCAGTGTCCAAGGTGATGTGACATTCGCTAAGAAGGTTATTCGAGCAATCTCTCATTCCAGGGTGCTAGACACCGTTGGAAATAATCAGATCATTCAGTTTATCAAGCAGCACCACAGCCTCAGCAAGAAAATAAAAATTAATGATACGGAAACGCGAATTGTCCTGGAGAGTAAGGTTTCTCAAAATTTCTTCATGAAGCTACTGAACGATGACTACTTGAAGTCTGAGCTCACTCATTTCGAATATGATGCAGACAACAAGGACTTGGTGGAGGCCCCATAGCGCGTCTAGTGTGGGCCAGGAGCATGAGCTAACTTCCCAATGTCTTCTTCATGGTCAGTCGAATCGTGGGAGCATACGGAGCTGCTTAAGTCGAAGCTGCACGCTGCCCTCCTTGACCGAGGGCATTCCGAAACCTGAAGAGCTTTGACAAACGGATCAACCTCCTACGAGATTTAACATTGCAAGCAGAAGAAAAGCGTTACCCCAGAGATAGGTTTACTAAGCAACTTGTCCGAATCTGCAAGGCGCTCGATGAGGTATCGGTTTGCGACATTTCCTATGACACATATGGCACTACCGCAACGTGTCATTTGGAGGCTAACGAACTTTGGGTCGTTGGTTCATACGCGCGGGGTGCGCTTACCTGCGGCGACTTGGATATCGTTGTAAGTTTTGCTGCCACTGGAGCGGGTCTGCCGACGCCACAGATTCTGTCCAGGGCGTTTTTCGGCGCTACGCCCGGTGTTCGGTTCTACAGCGGCACGCCTGAGGTGAACAGGTCGGGAGCTGTGTTTCCAGACGCGGTGCGGATCTGGTCAACGCAGGATTGCGATTGGCAAGCTCGGATTGATTCGATCATGCCGGATCCGACAGCGGGCAGAGCTGCCCGAGATACTGACTCTGTTCCACTACGCGCTGAGCAAATGCGCTTCCCTAGTTGCACTTTGAACGATGTTGCTCGTTGGGAGCGCGACGGTATCCTGGAGTGGGATTTTGTTTCTCTAAATAACGAGCTGCTGAGCGCTATGCCTCCACAAGAAATTGGGAGTAAGGAAAGGCAGCTGTTCGAATGCATAACAGGCATGGGGCAGAAAACCCTCGACTTGATACCTGCTGTATGGCGGCTGATGCGGGAGACGGAATCCGGCGAGTCTTGGAAGGCCGCTGTGAGCGAAAAGGCGACATTGAGGTGTGGCGGAACCTTGATTCATGTTGGTGTCCCTGCTCTGGATTTGACGCATTTTGAGAACGCTAAGGTGAGGCAGTTGATGCTGGTGCCACATTGGACTGCGCGTGGCCCTAACGGAATGTGGCTCATTCGGCGCGGCCCTAGACATCCTCATATGCTCGGTCTTAAAAGATGCTGCATTTTCTACATTGGCAAGCCAGGCGCTGAGGCTGCGGCCTACCCTCAGCAAGAGGGGGGAGATGCGGGCGTCATTGAGGTTTTTGACTTGAAAGCTGATGCCACGGAAGCGCTCAAGAAGATGAAGTTGAACTCTGCGAACTCTTCGCAGGTGATCCAAGCAAAAGGCTTTGCACTATACGAGCTCATTATTCAAGCAGACGCCATACGATATGGCGATGATCTGATTTCATTCACATCCAACAGGCCATCAGCATCGGTAAAGAAATAGCTCTCTGGGCTTGAGACGCTACAGATACTTGGGTTGCATTGCTCTTCCAGAATGGCAAGCCTCATTTGTTCAAGGAGTCTACGGTTCTAGGCAGGAGCTTCAATCATCCGAAGGGGGTCTGATCGTTCTGTTCTTCGATGTGAACTGTGAAAGCCCTCGGAGCAGATTAATTCAACTGCGTGGTATAGCCTCGGATGGCATCGAGGGAATCACTCAAAATCGAATCTAAGCCGGAATTTTTCGTTAGTCTTTTGACCAGACTTGGTACGTTAATTTAAAAAATTGTGGAGTTCAAATGAAGCTTCTATACGCCGAGTTTCACGGATTGCCTAGTATCGCGAAATTATCTCTCGAACTCGGTGGTATAAACGCGCTTGTCGGGCCCAATGGGTCAGGAAAAACTACAGTTCTAAGAGTTGTCAAATTCGCCCTCGATCTTCTGTCGCGCAGAACTGTGAGCTGCGAAATAGGCGAAGCAGATAGCTGGTTGCTTTTCAGTTCAGCTGAATTGGTGTTTGAGGGTAGCAAGCAGGCGCTTGAGCATTTAGTGCCGGGTTTGTTTGAGGTTTGTTCAGATAGGCTGCACGTAAAAATAAAATGCGAGATGGGTAAGTTTTTTATTGAAAGCCTCAAGTCCGAATCAGAAATTTTCATAACATCTGCCCACACCGTTGAGGCGATTGAAGATTTGCAAAGCGCTATCCAAGAAATCAGTAGGCGTATAGAAGAGGTTCAGAATCAATATAATAAAAATCCACACCACCAGCCAATCATCGATGAGATGGCTCGTCTCAGAAGTACGTTGGATCAACAAAACAGCAAATACGAACTTGCCACTCAGTGTGAAGTTATGATGCCTGGCACGTTGCCGGAGGTTGTCGCTAGAAAAATCCTAGATGAGGCACTGAGTAAGACTCAGTTTCCGGCTGCGGTTTTAGTGGATTCGGCTAAAAACCTTGATGAAATAATTCCTGAATTCATAAAGAAGATGTGTGAGCAGCAATCAGGTAAATCCGCAGATAAAAAAATATTTCGAACTGCGCATGGGGAATTAGAACACTTACTCCAACACGAGTTAGATTTTCATGATAGTGATGGCAAAAAATGTTTATCGGTAGATGGTGTGGATTATCGCAAAGCGTCATCTGGAACAAGAGTTTCGCTTGCATACTTTGGTCTGACTCGGTTTTTGAATTCTACCGACCTCGTTATCTGGGATGAGCCGGAGAATGGGCTTCACCCCACTCGAAGAATTAGAGTGCTCGATCTAATTCTTCAAGACCCTCGACAATTTCTAATAGCCACGCATGCGCTGGAATTTGCACCAATTTTTGCACCGGATAGTAAGATTTACAGGTGCGATTCTGCTTACGAAGAGGATGCCGAAAATACCACGCTCAGCGTTCAGGAGGTCACAAGCCGCAAAGATGGATTTTTGCTGCTAGAGGCACTGGGAGTTCAGCCGGCGCGCACCTTGTTCACAGCAAACGTTGTGCTTTGGGTTGAGGGCCCTACTGAGCTTGTGTTCTATCGCCATTGGCTCAAAAAAGCGTTGCAGGATAAGGATCTGGAGGAAGGATTTCACTACACGATCATGCACTATGGAGGAGGACTGATCTCGTACCTTGGTGTTGCTGACGACGAACAGCGTCAATTGGCCTTTGATGCACTCAGTATTTGTCGAAATATCATTATCGCGGTTGATTCCGACCTTGGTGGAGTAGTAGAGGGAGATGCCGCTCAACATTTGAAGCCTGGTGCGCGATTGATAAAAACCGAAGTGGATCGTCTTAACGCCAGCAGGCCGGGCTCTGCCCTTTTTTGTATGACCGGAGGCCGGGAAATTGAAAACTATCTCCCTGGCGGAACGCTGCTTTATGCAGCGTCTAAATGCTGGCAGGGATACGCAAACCATGAAGCAAAGATCGTGGTTGATGATTTTTCTTTCGGGCGGTACCAACCTTTTCATAAGGCTTTGGAAGCCTTTTTTACAGCCGCAGGCATCACAACAACGACCATGAAAGATGGTAAAGAACACGTCCAAGTTCCTGGAAAGAGCGTGTGGGGCGATACGAATAAGGTTGAAATGATGAGGGCGGCGTTGACGATGGAAGCACTTGAGCCAACTGATCTCTTGTGGGGATTCTCAAATGAGCTTACCAGAATGGTTGAATTTATAACCAAGGCTAACGCGTCATGATCTCGCATTACATGGCAGGCAGGCCGATTTCACTCATCACATTAACCATATTTTGTTAAGCCATTACGCAGTGACTCTAACGCAGGAAAACTTGGGGCTGCCTGAAACTGCTGTCACGACCTAGGTGCTCCAAACCTTGAGCGGAAACTTGTTTTGAGAGGCTAGCCGAAGAAGCTCATGGATGGGGCATGCCAGTTTCATTCACCATAGAAGAGGCCGTGTGTGTGAAACAACACGCAAGCGTGCCCGGCTCCGTGCTGATTTTTACTAATGTGATGGATCATGACGAAGAGCTTAGGTCTCTAGGGGGTGCTAGGCGGTTGGCTCTTGGGTACTTACCTCTGGAGGATGGGGCTACACGGCACCCAGTGCTTCATTTGATAGCCGTTCGTTCGGGCCCTGAAGGCCCGGCTAAACTCAATAGTCGACCTGACATCTCGACACATTGCCTAGCTAATATGTGGTGAGCCAATCTCGTAGGTATACACATGCCTTCCGCAACCCTTACTTCTCGCGGTCGAATCACAATCCCTGCTCAGGTGCGTGATTCGCTCGGTCTGAAGCCAGGAGATCGAGTTCATTTCTTTGAAATGTTGGATGGCCAGATTGCAATGGTGGCTGCTACTCATTCTGTGCAAAGCCTCAAGGGCATAATCCGGAAGCCAAGAGTCCCCGTGAGCGTAGAGGACATGAATTCGGCCATCGCTGCTAGAGGTGCAGAAGCTCGATGACAGGGTTAGCATCATTGAGGCTGACGTAGGGTGAGCTGAAGCGAGCTTTATCTCCAGTCACCTAACAGTCCTTATCGACAAAACCTGTTCACCGGTGCGCCCGGCTCATACGGATCTGAGACATGTGTTTTGAATATGAGCCAGACCCAAAAACAGATGGAGACATTTGGATGGCACTGCGAATACCGTCTCGCGGGACGAAACAACTTGAGGGTGTGCATCAAGGCCTCCCGTCGAATTGCTCGACCAGATAGCGACCCTGGTTCAGATGCCGAATGCGGAGGTCTCCCACGCTATTTGCGTGTCGCCCAAGACATCGGCGCCTCGGGTAAAAGCTGGTCGCTTTAATACCGATGAAAGCGATCGCCTGGTGGAATTGATAGTGGATGAGCTCGCCGGTGCAAGGTCTAGGGCTCAAGCGGCCAATGGACATGTTAGGGACGAGGGTGGAAGCGAACGCTGTTTTGGATCTGATTGGTAGGCTCGAAAGGGGAGTGCTGGTGTGAGGCGACCCGATATCGTTTTCCGGGTTTAGGTCAGTCCGAAAAAATGCGCTTGACGTAAATTATGTATGGATATACAGTTATCTCAATTGCATTGACGGTGCCAACTCTGAGTGTAGCAACTGGGGACGTCAGCACGGATCGTAATGCAAAGCGAAAAAGTCCCTTAATTGGGGCTTTTTTTTGCCTGAAAATCGGGAAGGAATCTGGCGATCACTGCGCAATGCGCCATGAAGGTTGCTGAGCACGATGCCAATGCTATCGCTCCTTCGAGCCGCCGGCTCGGCTCAGTGCGCCAAGTAAACTGCTGATGCTCATCTCACGAAACGCTTGAGTGCGTTCACTGGCTATCACTCGCTCCCGTATCTCATCGGCATCGATAGACATGCCGCCATCGGGTGAGCTCTTGCGCTCCTCATGTGTGAGTGACGGCAGCGCTGATAAGCTGAATGTCACACATGCAGCGCGCTCTATGTCGGCTGCTTCACTACTCGAGAGTTGCCCTCAAATGAAACCATCTGATGCTGTTAAAGGTAAGGCAGATGAAATCAGAAAGACCATAGAGTCCTACGGATTTGTGGCGCCCGGGATTTTTGGATCGACAGCACGTGGAGAGGATGAAGAGGGAAGTGATCTCGATCTGCTAGCGACCATTCCAGAGGGCATGGTCGGTCTGATTTCGCTGTTTGACATCGCCAATATGCAAGACGAACTCGAGCTGATGCTCGGCGTGGTTGTTGATTTTAATGTCGAAAACAACATGCCAGAAATCTACAGGGCGTCGATTGAACTTGAGATGATCAAGCTGTAGTGGGGGTTCCACATTGACCACCTGACTGACTTAACCGGACAAGTTAAATGGTTGAGCGAGTAGCAGCCAGGTACTCAACGACTTGCTCGAGTCCCGTTTGGCGCGCAATGAGATCACGTGGTCGACCACTCAGGCCGCGATTCTCGCTGCTTAGCCAGATCTTTGCATTTTGTTCGGTTCCTGCAAGCGCGAGCAATGACTGATACAACTCGACAAAAAGCAAGGCTCGGCCCCACGCTTCAGTGCCAGGTTGAAGCAATTCATGTCCGTGGTGTAGACGCAGCACATTGGAAAACTGCTCGCCCAAAACCGCTGATAGCTCAGTGTCATCAAGCCCCAGCCCTTCTCCGGCTCGGATAAAAGCTTTGCTAAGCACAGCGTTTTCAGCGCTCGATGTGACTGGTTTCATGCTCCACCATATGATCTGTGATGACCGAGTTTATTTATCCACCTTCATCGAACAGTATGGCCGCTTCTGACCGGTGAACGGCTCCAATAGCCATGCGATCGATGGTCTGTAACGTAACTTTATGCGCTGTAACACTGCTTACGTTACAACGCACAAAACTACGTTACAGACCCCAGAAGGCGAGGGGGGGCGAAGGCAAGCGGAGCGCGCAGGCGTGAGCATGGAAGCCCGCCAGGGCCAAGACTAGCTCCTGCGCTGGCTTGGTTTACGACAGCCGCCCCGGCAGGGTACGTACAGGGACTACCGTTCGATGGTCTTTTCGACGGTCGCTCTATATCTCGCCATCGCCAATCATCAGCGACCTTCTCGCATTTGCATGTGTTTTCCACCGTCGTAGGAGGTGAACCAGATGGTTATCAACACTGGCTAAAAATAAATTCTAATTCTCGCTAAAGGTTTTCGAAACCCGAACCGTTGTTCTCATTAGGGATAGATAAATTTGAGAGAAAGCTAATGAGCGCAGCAACGATAGGCAGTGAGTTTCGGTACGAAATAACGGAAGAATTCAATTGGCTAAACGATGTCGAAGACTTCTATGAAGCATCCATTGCAACAATGGACGGTTCAGTCATCACGCTCGCGCTTGATGACTTCGTACAGCGTTACACCCCAGCACAAGCAGCACAGGTTACTCGCTGCCTGTTTGAAGCACTTGGGGCAGCACAGACAGTGAGGCCATACCTTTGCTCGAGTGGAGATGAAGCGTTACGCAAAAATTCTTATGAGGACGCCTTCGACCACTTTGCGCAGGATCCGAGGCCCCAGAGTGAGACCCTTCCAGATAGGCCGAATGTGATGACTCCATTGAACCGACTGGGTTATCTGTACATAGCCGGTGGCAAATATTCCGAACCACAGCCTCACATTGAATTTACTGAGGACGATGAAGCCATCTATGAGATGGTCGTGGCATGTGAAAGTGGAGACAGTTTTGAGATGCGTTTTGGAATGTTCAGCATGCGTTTCAATGCAGAGCAGGCGCTATGGCTTTGGTTTCACATGTCGTTGGCAGCTAATGGCTTGGGGCAACATCGCTGGGTAGGGACAAATTCAAAGCGAGTTGGTTAGTGCGGTTGGATAACCTGAATAGCAAGCGGCGCGCGCAGGCGTGAGGATGGAAGCCCGGAGGGCCGAGACGTCGGCGCCTGCGACGAGGCTCGGTTCACGACAGCCGCCCCCGGAGGGGCACGCAATAACTGACGACAGGGGACAACCGAGCACACGTCTGATCAGATATTGCGCTGCAGATCCTCGAGCTGCCGGTGCTCATCAGTGGACAGCAACTCCACTGGATCCAGAGCATCGTTTGAACTGAAGTCATACGTTCTTCCGTCAGGGGAGTAACAGCTGTCGCAGTAGTCGAGGTCGCCGGCATCATTGAAGAATGTGATCACCCAGCCATCCACCTCCACAGTCATGAGGCCGCAGTAAATGTCGTTCCAGCTCGTCTCGGTGATGCGGCGCATTGTTCGTGACGCGATAGCTGCGTCATGCAGTACCTGGTAAACCTCTCGAGCTGTGAGCATTTTTGAATTGGGCACGGCATTTCTCTCAAAACAGTGGGGCTTAACTTAAGCGTTGGCTTGATCCTCGGCAATTTTGCGCGTCGACAATCACGAGCTATTGCATTCCGGGTATCGGCCCCAGGTGCACACGTATTCCCAAAGCAATTTTCGCTCAAGATGCTTGATGTATGCCCTGGTGTAAGGCTCGCCCATGTCTACCGGGCACGCAGAAACCCAAAGATGTTCAAGCGGAGTCGTCTCCAGCAACGTCGTCCGAAA
Organism: Pseudomonas sp. TE12234; assembly: GCF_054061835.1. Classification (NCBI taxonomy): domain Bacteria; kingdom Pseudomonadati; phylum Pseudomonadota; class Gammaproteobacteria; order Pseudomonadales; family Pseudomonadaceae; genus Pseudomonas; species Pseudomonas sp. TE12234. The sequence continues at coordinate 168,117 of NZ_JBSSEP010000009.1, read as the reverse complement.
GGTATTGCCACCTGAGTGACCTGGTCGCTCGCTGAAAGCCGAGATGTGGAACTGTCGAAGCCGGTCGGCAAGGGTTTGGCCAGTGGTTTCACCGATGTAGATGATGAAGTCATTGTTAACGCGAAAGTTGTCAGGCTTGCGCTTGCTTCGAGCTATGAAGTAAACGCCAGGGAAATCTTTTTTTGGAAGATCACTGCGATTCGACCAGGGTAGCCAATCACAAAATCCTACTTCACCTTGCATAGAAATTATTTGTCCCTTTTCAGTGTGACGAAATGCCGAAGCTTTAAGCGCGCCGCTATGACTTTTTCCTGGATCGCTATGGGGTCTATGGACATGGCCTTCACATATAGCAAGCAGGGTAACACTGGCGGTTGGTGACGTGCGGAACCGACCGGGGCAGAGCAGAATACCTGTAGGCCTCGCATTCCTATGGGGGGCGGGCTCCAGATAACGAGTTAGAAAGTCAGTTCTACGTGAATAGATGGTGTTCGAAAAACGGATTCCTACCGAGCATGCTGCCCGATAGGTCGCTAGCATGATGGTCTTTCTTCCTGCTTCGAAGTCAATGACCACGACGTGAACCTGTGGCCTAGACGTTTCTGGCAAGGGCTCGATTAATGTTCTACGAGTTTCGTCAGCTGTACGCGGTATAGCGTCTCGCTACCAGGATCTAAACACGAGTGTGAGGCCTCGTGATGGGAGAGAGCACTCAGGCTATCTTTTTCAGGTTGGGAGGAGGGTGCTCAAGTTCGACTTCAAAGGCAGCACTTAACTTTTCGCTGCCGGCTACGCTGGTAAGGCTTTCAGCTAGTAGGGGTAGACGTTGACGGCGCGGCCCCTGGTTGAGTGCAGGATCGTCTTGCCTTCACGCTCTGTCACCATGGTGCAACCCTTGGGCGACCAGTCACTGCAGGCCTAAGACTTGCTGTCTAAATACCCCTAAGCTCGCTACCCAGTTACGAGAGATGGCATCAAGCGTAATGGCTAGGTCACGGCAGCACTCTGGTGTGAAGAATGACGGCATATCCTCTTGGGCACTGACATACTCAAGAATGTTGCCGTGGCACAGGGTGTGCCGAACCCGGACGAGTTCAACGTTCTGGCGGGTAGGTAGATTGGCTTCGAAATCGTACTCAGCTGGAAATGCTAATCCGTCGATTGAAATGCCATTGGCCCTAGCTTGACGCAGCAGTGAGTTACTCAGCAGCGAGATATCGTCAACGTTGTAGACTTGAGCAGGTTTTTTCACTTGAGCCATCGTATTGCGAAGCGAGGCCTCGATTCCGGTGAGAAATCCCGTACAAGCTGGCAAGTAGAGCTCAAGCTTTAGGGCGTCATACGCTTGGATAAAAAGCCAATGACTTTCTGCACCCAGCGAATGCTGGAGCCAATAGCTGCGCTCGTCAAAGTCCGCACGCTGATTTCGCAGAAAGTCCTCAAGCTGATGCTCGTCGCCTAGGAGCTTGTGGCGGTCATTCACAATGGTTGCCTCATCACAATGGGGTAGGAAGACGGCGGGGTGTAGGCGGCCCCGCAGCAAAGCTGTAAATCTACACCAAACGCGCGGGACGGGACGTCATAGGGTGTTCGGGTGGGAGACCCATTCGAGTACCTCATCAACACCTGGGCGATGGGCTTGGGCGCGCAGGGCCTTACCAATCCGGAATGGAGCGTCCTCTCTACAGCGTTCTGCAAACCGGACGAAATTTTTATCCGCGGAGATGATGACTTCCGCGTCAACCAAGTGCGTCGCCAGTCGAGCATCACCAGGCGTGCCGGTGGTGATCTGGTGCCATGCTTGGAGAAACTCGAACGACCCACGTAGCCATTGCCGCGGAACTGCTGCTGGATCGAGCTCATGCAGCCATAGCCGATTCATCGACTCGGTTGATGAAAGCATGGCGGGCACGTCGATCTCGCTGTCAAGCCACTCTCTGATTGCACTCGCGTAAATCTGAAGCTCGGACTTGAACATATGCAGGCTAGGTACCCGCCAGTAGTGCACAGGTTTGCCCGTCCAGCCTGGCGTGTCTATGTTCTATCGGCTCGTGGAAACTCGGTTTGCTTATGGAAAATTCGAACTGCCAAGGGTACCGAGCCGCACCGTCGTCTCGCTCATACAGCTCGATGAAATGACTGAGCGTAATGTCCTGCTTGAGGGGCTTGATTGCGGCGTTCGAGGCGCTGGGGTCTGCCATCAGCCGGAAGACCTCCTGAAGCGTCTTCAGGCCTCTGTTCGAGCAGTTCATATCTACCCAATGACGCATCTCATGTGCTAAAGGGGCCAGTACCGTGTGGGCGCCATCGACCAGCAACAACCCAGCGTTCCACTCGGGGTTGTAAACCGCATTCGCGAGGGTCAAGAGATCAGGCTGTTCGGCTCTTTTCAGCACGATGGTTTGCGTGAAATGGTCGTAATACGCAAGGCTGCTTTTTTGAGGTTGATGCCGGGCATTTGACGAGTCCGTGGGCCAATGCGGGAAGAAGGGGCACGAATTTTATACCGAAAGGAACTGTTTCCAGTTATCCATGTTGCTGCGTCGAAGATCCGCTCTTTCAGGGCTTCCTAAACCGGTGAAGCATGGAATCGAGGGCTGCAGCGTATGGACAGGGGCTAGGTGTGGGGCGATGTTGGTGGAGAACCCCTTGGGAATGGCTCACCTGGCTCGCACAACTGAGATACCACTCATTTATCGATGATTCAACCGCATGCGTAGCCTTGATTTAGCCGGAGTTTGCGCGGAGTGGAGATTTTAGATTCATCTCTCTCCACGGAGCTCCTGAGCCTCGAGAGAAGTAACTAGGTTAGGGCGTTTTGTGGAATGAAATCAACCTCGCTCCTTCATACCTAAGCGCTTGATAGAATGCATCCGCTCTTGGTCATGAGAGTGATAATAGGTGTCTTGGGTGGTACTCAGGTTGCTATGACGAAGATCTAGCTGCAGGTCTTTAGCTTTGCGAAAAGGAGCGTCGAAGGTTGCCGACGTATGTCTGAGCCAATGAGCTGACGCTGACCGGAGACTGTTCATCTCGTACGCCTCGCGTTCTTCTGCCTTCATTTTAGCCAGAGCATTGTCAAAAACGGATTGGAGGAGGGTGCGTACTTGTCGTCCAGACAAGCCCGCTCGGCCATCCAATGTCGTGAGTAGAGGGGTTCGCTCGTTTTCGGCCGGTAGGTGGGGCAGACCGAGAAAGACGCGGTAACGTTTGAGGTATCGGTCAACGTACTCGTCCCGAACTGCAATTTTTCCTGGTTTGTTGCCTTTCCCGATCACGTGGTAACACCAGTTGCCTTCAGGGTCTTGGCGAAAATCTCCCATGCAAGGCTCCCAGTTCGATCGGCCAACCAGATCAGAGATCCGGAGATACATGGCGAAAAGGGTAGCCAGGATGAAGAGGGTGCGTTCATGTCGAAGTGGCTCAGCCGAAGCCATTGCCTCCGCCGTCTCAAGCACGTAGTCCCATTGTAATGGCGTCAACGCACGATTCTGGGCATCGCCAGTGGGACTGCCGGTAAAGTCCTGCTTATTTTTTACGAGCCTGAAGGGATTTAGGCTCACCAGGTTATCTTCGGCCAGAAATTCATAAAAACTGCTGCAAACCGAGAAAATCTGATTCATGGTTCCTTTGGAAGCTGCGTACGTCTGAACAGTATCAACGTGGGTGCTTTCCTTATTAGGCTTTTGACTGAAGGGTTTCCAATTTGGATTCGGGACTATGGGATACACCGCAGCGGTTTCAGCATCTTTATTAGCGATGAAACGGCCGCGTGTAACTGATCCGATCCACTCTAAAGGTGGATTTCTACAGAACTTTAAGTAGGCCTCAGCATCTTGACGCTTTAAGACGAAGATTGATTTTTGCCTGACAATCAAAGCCCAAAGAAGTAACCGCTCAACGTGAGTCCTATATGAATTGAATGTCTGCTCACTGCCTTCGTATGCGCGTAAGAACGAGCGCACAGCTCTATAACCTGAAGATGCACCAAATGCGGCGGGGAAACTTTCGATATAGTTGCTCACAAAACTTATAGATGAACTATCACTTAAGAAGTCTTGATCTAAAAAAGCCTCAAAGGTTTCAAATAGTGGGTTTGGGTCAAAAACCATTTTCGATCACCGACGCCAGGAATTAAGACTTCCAGTTCTGACAGTTACTGGAAGTTTGCGACTCCCCCGGTGCTACCGATAAGGGGATGCAAGGACGAAATAATCCTAGCGCCTGATTTTTTGTCCCGCAACTGTACTTCAAGAAAAAAATATCGTCGACGATGTTGACAACTTTTAAAGTTTGCCTTATTGGCGGCTAGAGCAATTAATTAATTATATATTGCCAATTTTCTTATTAGGGGAGAAATATTATTTAGGTATTGACAGTCCAGTCAATTTACGCACATTTACTTAAAAATTGACGTGGTTTGAATCGGATACTTATTAAATATCTACTGAGAAACAATTGATGCTGATTTCGTATAGTCATTGTTCGTAGGGAAAGTGTCCGCTTTTATTTTCATTACTCGCTTTTCGTTTTTTGTCCAGATTACTGCAAATTGGCTGGAGCCTAGAGAAACGGGCTTGAATCTGTGTGTGAGGAAGCCAGGGTTTCTGATTTTGTCTTGAATTTTATCGCATTGAAGGAAAAGGCATCCTTAGGACTTATCCTAAGTCGGGCGTGCCTGAGTAATCGAAAGTAGCTCTCGAAGGGCAACCATTTACCCACAGCCCTTGGTAGGCTTGGGCTGCAGCATGCCAGTGCAACCGCTGAACGAACTCAGGCGTATGCGATACTCTGACGCCGTCATGCTCTAATTCCCGGTTTGTGTCCAGAATAGGCCGCACGGTGTACCCGCCAGAATTTGTCCAGAAATGAGCAAATCTTATTGGAGACCGCGGGTTTTCTGGATTCCCAGTAAGTGATGGCTAGTGCCGACAATCGAGAAGTGTCCAGAATGCCGAAGAATTGATTGAAAATGTTCAAACAGTCTCTTGAAGACGAAACCATAAAAAATCAATGAGTTACGGAAATAGAATCGGAGCCAAAGTGTCCGTAATTCATCGGATTACAGCGATCCTTACCGTTTGCTTAAACGCTGCAAGCTAGGTGGTTCAAGGGCTGTAGGGATGTAGGGGGCGTCGGTGTCCGAAATTCGCGACGGTGACACCACATTTAAAAAACTCAGTCCAATCTATAGAAAATCCTGACAGCCTTGGAGGGCCCGGCCTGACACATCATTTAACATAATATACATTATGCGTAATGACGCTCGCTGGCTTGGGAGGCTCTTTGGCCAGATTTGAAGGCAGGCACAGCCTCTTACGCATCACCTGGTCCAGCTTGCTGCTTGGAGATGCAACTCACAATGAATGCATCCTGCGATCCGCGCTCCTTGTGATAACCAACCGCATTGGCCAACGTCCACCGCAGCATCCTCATCAGAACCGCATCAGAAGATTTCGCGCTGTTGGACTCGTATGGGTACCGACTGTTGGTGAACACACTTCGATATTTTTCAAAGCATTCTTCTTGGCTATTCAGTGCCAGGCTGCGCCGAATCTGTTCAGGAACGGCATGAAACATCGTTAGCAAATCATGCCAATCAACACGTTGGCTGCGGTCAGTTTTCCCCGAGTGCTGGTCAGGGATCGAATTAAAGCTTTTTAGCAGGATTTCCATACCGATCGCTACATTGACTTGCGCTACGTGCGGTAGATATTGCGCATCCAGCAGTTCGGCCGCTTTGAGGTAGCTGTGCGCGCTTTCGAGCATCCAGCCCGGAAAGTGATCCATTTAGGTCTTTCCCCTAATTGGTAAATGCTGATTCTTACCTTGAGCGACATCGTTCATTTGTGAAAGATGCGTTCAACAATGAGCTACGCTGCCCTTTAATGCTTTTTAGTTATAACTAAACTAAACATCTATTTAGTTGAGCTATTTCACAAGTGCCCTCTGAACATTATGGTCCGATCTTCCGCCTGCCCTCCATTTCCATTGTCGATGACATTTCAATGAGTTGCAGCTCATCCTTCACGCGGGGTGGCTGCTCTCTGATTCATGGCTGAACGCCCTGCGCCATAGGGTTCACGATGTGCGATTCAGTGCCAAGTGCTGTTCCAGTGCAAGCACATTCCGTGTCGTGGCGTGTACTGCGTCTGGATTGAGACTCATCGAATCGATACCTATCTCCACCAGATATGCGGCCATCTCGGGATAATCAGACGGCGCCTGCCCACAGATTCCAGAATGCCGGCCGTTGTGCTTTGCGCCCTCTACCGCCAGGCGAATCAGTTGTTTCACACCAGGATCGCGCTCATCAAAATCGCAGGCGACGATCGCCGAATCCCGATCCACGCCAAGCACCAGTTGAGTCAGGTCGTTGGAACCGATGGAGAAGCCATCGAACAGTTGGGCGAACGCATCAATCTGGATGACATTGTTGGGTATCTCGCACATGACATAGATCTCCAGACCATTTTCGCCACGCTCAAGGCCGTGGCTGGCCATCGCCTGCAACACCCTTTCCCCCTCCCCCACGGTGCGGCAAAAGGGATCATCAACTTGACGTTCGTCAGGCCAATCTTTTCGCGCGCCCATTTCATTGCCGCGCACTCCAGTGCAAAACCTTCGGCATACGCCGGGTGGGTATAACGGATAGCGCCACGAAAGCCGAAGAGGATGGTCAGTCAACGCTGACGGGCGCTTGTCTTGAATCCTTAACGGTACATGCGTCCCATCAGTGCGCCAACCCAGGGTAGAGTCGTGTGGCGAGAAACAGGAGCATAGCAAACACAAACAGCATCACCGCAAAACTGGTACTCACCGCGTAGATACTCTGGCCACCGACGATCATGGCTCCGCGCAATGCATCCACCGGTAGGTCGGCGGGTTACACACGGCAACGATCTTCAACCAGCCCGGCATCAGCTCCAGTGGGTAAATGGCGTTCGATGCAAAGAACAGCGGCATCGAAGCCCGCCACGGTGGCCGAGCCGGAGCTGGCATCGAGCAACGTAGTGAGGATTTTGATTGCCGTACTTTTTCCCGCGCCATTGGGACCGAGCAGGCCGAAAATATGCCCCTGGGTCACTTCAAGCGTCAAACCATCAAGTGCCGTGAGGTGATCGAAACGCTTGCTCAATGCCTGGGTGGTGATTGCGAACGACGCATGTGTATCGGTCATGCTTACACCACTCTGCTCGGTAAGGTCAGTGACAGGAGCAACTTACTGTCATCTGACCACGCCGGCCTGCTGTTGATTTAAATCAAATCAAGGCATAACCGCCCTCCCGTTGGACCTGACGCCTCAAAGGCTTTTGGGGTCGTGCCTGGACCGTCAGTGCGCAGCAAGGTGATGCACAGATCAATATCGTTGAGAGACTCAGTCACACAGTGGATCGAGCGTCATTTTCTTGCATCCAAGTGCCCGGCGTTTCCTGATCTGATCAGGCCGTCACGTTCGACTCGGGGGAGATGAACTTCATTAGCACTGCGACCCGCTAGCCAAGCGAGCACAGACGCCGCAACCAACACGGTTGCGCTTAGCTCGAATGTGGCTTTATAACCGCTCAGATCAAAGGCCAGGCCGCCGATGATGGCCCCTGCGGCGATAGCCAGTTGGACAATGGCCACGAGCAGGCCCCCACCGGCTTCAGCATCATCCGGAAGCGTTTGCGCCAGCCATGTCCACCATCCAACGGGAGCAGCAGTAGCGACCAGCCCCCATCCTCCGAGCAGCACGGCGGTCAGCAACGGCGAAGCGCCGTAGTTCACTAGCGCCAGTGCTATGACAGCCATGATCAGAGGTATAACCGTCAGCGTGCGATAGAGGCCATTGCCGATGAATCTTTCGATCAGAAAGGTCCCGATAAAACCTGCCAGTCCCAGACCCAACAGCATCAAAGACAATGTTGAAACGCTGACGCCGGTGACGACCTCAAGAAATGGGCGCAGGTAAGTGAACAGCATGAACTGCCCCATGAAAAATACGCTGACGGCGACCATTCCCAATGCTACTGGCAACCGCTTCATCAGCCGCAGGGCGTTGCCGCTACCTGCCTGGCGCTCGGCCTTGAAGGATGGAAGGCTTATCAGCAGCCACACGGCCGCCAGCGCTGCGACAGGAACAACACAGAAGAATGCGCCACGCCAGCCGATCAGCGAGCCAAGGAAGCTGCCCGCCGGGGCTGCGATTACCGTCGCCAGAGCATTACCACCATTGACAATGGCCAGCGCTCGGGAAATCTGGTCCGGCGGTATCAGACGCATTGCGGTCGCCGCCGACAATGACCAGAAACCGCCGATGGCTATGCCGATCAAGGCACGCCCAAGCATGAATGAGGGGTAGCCCGGCGCGAGCGCGACGACCGTACCTGACACAATCATCAGCAAGGTCAGACACAGCAGCAGCTTCTTGCGCTCGACGCGAGCGGCGATCGCTGCAATGACCAGGCTTGTGATCAATGCGAATGCGCCGGACACGGAAATACCCTGGCCGGCCTGACCTTCCGTGATATGCAGCTCTGCCGCAATGGGCGTCAGCAGGCTGACGGGCATGAATTCTGAAGCGACCAGGGCGAATGCGGCCAACGACATGGCCAGCACGGCGCTCCAGCCGCGTTTCTCCGTAGAACGAGAGGTCATTGGAACTACCTGTGGTGCGAAAGGCGTGTTGGTTTTGCGAGGTGGCAAACGAGGCAAGAGTCGTACGCTTCGGTTTAAGCGAACAGCCGAAGTCAATGCCCGGACGTGCGGTTTTTCACTCCGCCAGTGTCGCGTTGTCGATCACGAAACGGTATTTGACGTCACCCTGGAGCATCCGCTCGAACGCCTCATTGATGTGCTCTGCACGTATCAGCTCGATGTCCGAAACGATGCCGTGTTCGGCGCAGAAATCGAGCATCTCCTGGGTTTGCGGGATGCCGCCGATCATCGATCCGGCCAGGGTGCGACGTTTCATGATCAGGTTGAACACGTTGGGCGATGGATGTGGCGAGGCTGGCGCTCCCACCAATGTCATCGCGCCGTCGCGCTTGAGCAGCACCAGCAAGGCGTCCAGGTCATGGGGGGCGGCGACTGTGTTGATGATCAGGTCGAAGCTTTTAAGGTGCGCGGCCATTTGCTGCGCATCGCTTGAGACCACCACTTCATCGGCGCCAAGGCTTTTGGCCGCCTCACGTTTGGATTCGGACGTGGTGAAAGCGACCACATGCGCGCCCAACGCATGGGCCAGTTTGATACCCATGTGACCCAGGCCACCGATGCCCACCACACCCACTTTCTTCCCGGGGCCCGCGTGCCAGTGACGCAGCGGCGACCAGGTGGTGATGCCCGCGCACAGCAGCGGCGCAACGGCAGCCAGTTGTGCCTCGGGGTGGCGAATACGCAGTGCGTAGCGCTGATGCACAACGATCGCTTGCGAATAACCACCGAGCGTCCAGCCTGGTGCGTCCGGAGTCGGAAAGTTATAGGTGCCAACCATGCCGTCGCAGTAGTTCTCAAGACCTTCAGCACATTCCTCGCAATGTTTGCAGCTGTCGACGATACAGCCCACTCCGACCAGATCACCCGGTGCGAACCCGGTGACCTTCAGGCCTACGGCTGAGACACGACCGACGATCTCGTGACCGGGCACACAAGGGTATTTCGTACCTTCCCATTCGGCGCGCAGCTGGTGCAGGTCCGAGTGGCAGATACCGCAATAGGCAATCTCGATCTGCACATCTTCCGGGCCGGGATCGCGACGCGTGATGCGCAGGGGTTCAAGCGGTTTGTCGCCCGCATGGGCGCCATAAGCGAAGACTTGCATTGAGGCTCTCCTGTGACTGATCGGCACATTCTCCCGGTCGATCCGCCTCTGCCCCTAGTGCATTCCTCTTGAATGCTTGCCTAATCCTGTGGGGATGCAGGGTGGTGGAGAGGAAACGCCTTTTCAGCGGATTAAAGTTCGGTCAACAGGAGCGCCCCGACATGATCCCTACCCCGCTGCGCCATGAATCACCTGTCGTCCGCCCTGGAAGGCGCCCTCGCTCGCAGTTCAGCGGTGAATATGGCCGCCTGTTCGGTACCGCGCCCAGTCGTGACATTATGGGGCGAGTATTTCCTGAAGAAATTCAATGAACACATTGATGCGACTGGAACCACGATGATTGGGCAGGTACAGCGCATTGATACAAGTGCTCGCACTGCCAGGGTTGACTTCATACTGTTCCAGCACGCGCGTCAGGCGACCTGCACTGACATCGTCACGCACCAGCCAATCGGCCAATAGCGTCACCCCTCCCCCGGCTAACGCCGCCTCGCGCAGAATGTCGGCGTTGTTGCTTTGCAGCCGTCCCTGCACATTCAAGCGAATGATTTCCTCATCACCCTGGAATGTCCAATTGTGGTGGCCCGTGCGGTAATCAAAACGCAGGCATTGATGCTCCAACAGGTCATGGGGGTGTCGGGGCAGCCCGGTACGCGTCAGGTAATCGGGGCTCGCCACCACCCAACGCTGGAAATCGCCCAGCCGCTTGCTGACGATGTCATCACTGACGACCGATGAACCCAGACGCACTGACACATCTATTTGCTCGCTGAGCAGGTCACTGACCTCGTCGCTCAACGAGAGGCTGATCTCAAGGCCAGGATGACGATCCAGCAGTCGCCCCAGATGAGGAGCAATGATGCGTCGGCCGAATTCCACCGGGACGCTGGCCCGTAAGCGCCCTTGAGCTTCGCTGCCACGATCGGTCACGACGGCATCGGCTTCATCGATGGCCTCCAGGATCGCCACTGCCTTTTCGAAGTAGTTCTGTCCCGCTACCGTGACGCTCGTGTTGCGCGTGGTGCGGTTCAGCAAACTGGCGCCCAGCTCGCTTTCCAGCCCCGCTACCTGTCGGGTCACAGACGAAGTGGAGATGCCAAGCTTGCGCGCCGCTGACGAATAACCACCACAGCGTACGGTTTCGACAAACATTTTGAGCGCCAGCAACTTATCCATAAGCGGAGTCCAGGATCGAAAAGGAACGGTAATGACTGTGCACGAACTGGCGTCGTACGTCTTGCATGGCTGTGCTCAATCAGTCGTGGATTAAAGTCGATAGGCGCCGCTGAATCAGGATGGCGTGATGCCCATGATCCGATTACCCATGCACCCCCCCCAGTCGCCCATGCGCCTGCCCTCTGCAAGTTGCTGGCTTTGCCAGGCCTGCAGGGCTTTATCGAGGTCGCCAGTGTCGTCGATTGCCTGAGCCAGGAACAATGCATTGCGTGCCGCTTTGGCCGTGCTTCCGGCGGTATGAGGACGCGGTACAAAAGCGGCATCGCCGGTCAACAGCACGCGTCCGAACACCATTTGTGGAACATTCAGATCAAGAATCGCCTGGACAAAAATGTCCTTTGTCTGGCGAATCAGTTCGCGAAAAGCCGGGTTTGCATGCCTTTCGCCCATTTCCCGTATGTAAGCCTCCTGATCCGCCGCCAACGCCCCTGGTGGAATGGAGTGACTACGCCGCAGGCCGTCGCGATCAGTGAGTACGGCGTCCAGCTCCGGCCCTTGCGTGGCTTTCAAATACCATAGCCAGTTGAACCGTCGCTCGCCAGGCTCAACGGAGCCATTCAAACCCGGCACCATGTATTCGAGCATCAGCGATCCAGGGTCCTGTTGAAAGACAAAATCCTCGTAAAGCTGGGTCTTGGCGAAGTCTGCAAGCCGATTCTCATCAACAAGCCCACGCCAAACCACATAGCCCGAATAGCCAGGTTGTGCCCCGGGCAACACCATGCTGCGCACGGATGAACCGGCACCGTCGGCCCCGACCAGCAGGTCTGCCTCGGCACGACTGCCATCGGCAAAAAAAGCGGTCACTCGGTGCTCATTCTGAGCCAGATCCACCAGCGTCTTGCCACGGTGATAATGCTCGGCAGGAAACGCCGAAGATAATGAGCCGTACAGTGTGTTCCAGGACGTCTGCGTTTGCGGCATCGGTTCTTTATGCACGACGGTGCCGGCTCGATCCAGATACAGACGATCATGGGACCGGACACCCAACGCACGGGAATGCTGGATGCCCGCATAGCGAAAATGCTGCAAGACATCCCCTTGCAGAACAATGCCACCGCCACGGCTATCCATTGCCGCGGGGGATCGCTCGAAAACATCGACTTGCCAGCCAATTGCCCGCAACGCCGTGGCGGCAAACAGGCCGCCCAGTGAACCACCGATGACCAGGGCCTTCGGACTATCCGGACTCTTCATTACCTTTCTCCTTGCGAAGTGGTGATTCCCGAACCAACCGGTTTTGTGCTGCGTTATGCCAGTGCCGGATAGTCGATGTAGCCCTTGGCGTCGCCGCCAAAAAAGCTGTTGCCGTCCGCCGGGTTGAGTTCGGTACGCCCGCGCAGGCGAGCCGGCAAGTCGGGGTTGGCAATGAACGGGCGACCGAAAGCGATGAGGTCGGCACGCCCTTGCGCGATGGCCTGTTCAGCGGTCTCTCCGGTGTAACCTCCCGCCAGCATCAGCACACCGTGGAAGTCAGCGCGCAGCTGTTTGATGATGGCGTCCCAGCGTGGATCATTACTTTCATCGAGCACCGTGCCGACCATCATCGGTTCCACCAGGTGCAGGTACGCGAGATTCCATTGATTGAGCCGCGAAGCAATGTAGCCAAAGGTCTGTTCCGGGGTGTCATCGCCCATCCCCATGAAACGTCCCATCGGTGTCAGGCGCACAGCAACGCGTTCGGCGCCTATTTCTTCGGTCACCGTCTGCACGACTTCGAGCAGCAGCCGCGCACGGTTCTCAATACTTCCACCGTAGCGATCGCTCCGCTGATTGCTGTCGCTGTTGATGAATTGGTCCAGGAGGTAGCCATTACCCGCGTGGATTTCCACACCGTCCATACCGGCCGCAAGCGCATTGCGCGCGGCCTCGCGGAAGTCGGAAACGATCACTTCGATCCCCGCAATGTCCAGTTCCTGAGGGACAGGTACATCACCCCAAACCCCCTCACCTTTCTCATTGAGGATAAAGGTCTTGCCGGGGACCGGCTGCGCGGTCGGTGCTACCGGTAAGCCGCCGTCGGGTTGAAACACCGGGTGTGACACCCTCCCCACATGCCAGAGCTGCAGGAAAATGCGCCCGCCCTCTGCATGCACGGCATCGCTGACCGCTTTCCAGCCCTGAATCTGCTCATCGCTATGGATGCCCGGCGTCCAGGCGTACCCCTGACCCTGCTGCGAAATCTGGGTCGCCTCGGTGATGATCAACGCGGCACTGGCGCGCTGGCGGTAGTACTCGACGTTCATTGATGTCGGCACGTTGCCGGGTTGCCCCGCCCGCGAGCGAGTCAGAGGGGCCATGGCGACACGGTGATCAAGGTTGAGTTGACCGAGTTTGATTGGGCTGAACAAGTGATGGGACATGATGATTTCCTGTAGGGATCGGTATTGAACAAGCGGCTCAAGCGGCCTGGTTTCGTTTCAGTATCTGAATCATGATTTCGCTGGGTTGCGCGCCGCTGATCACGTCACCCGCAATCTGGATACTCGGCACCGAGCGCACCCCGGACGCCTTGCTTTGCGCTTCGAGGTTCAAGACTTCAGCCGTGCCTGCATCGGTGTTGAGAAAGTCGACAATGGCCTTCCGGTCCAGTCCTGTTTCGCCAGCGATATCGGCCAACACATTGAGGTCGCCGATATTCCGCCCCTCGCCGAAGTAAGCCTTGAAAATGGCCTTGACCAGGCATGAAGCGTCTTTACCCGCCTGTTGCTCGCGCCATACCAAGCGATGCGCTGCCAGGGTGTTGGGGGTTGTTTCGACACGCTCATAATGGAAACCAAGACCGACGGCCTTGCCGGCGTGGGTGACCTGCGCGTCCATGGCCTGGCTGCGCGCCCAACTGCCGAATTTGCCCGAACGGTAGACTTTGCGATCCACGCCTTGAACGGGCATGTCCGGGTTCAATTGGTAAGGCAGGAAACTGATTTGACGGTCAGTTGAAAAACCCGAAGCGGCCAGTGCGCGTTCGAGATTCACCTCACCGATCCAGCACCATGGGCAGATGAAGTCGTAAGTCACTTGAATGGTGGTTGAGTGCAAACTCATGACGGCCTCCGTGGTTGAATGTTTTCACACCCCCAAGGTAAGCGTCCGACGCCAGCCGGAGTATCCACCTGCCGCGCAACGTTGCTTTTCGCAAAACGCAACGCTGAGGTGATCTGCGCGTCGGCTCATGGCCGCCGTTGCGCCCGGCGCAATGTAGCGTTGCGCCATGATGGACTACTCGATCCCAAGCGCCCTGTCTAAGCTCACCGAGCTGAAAGTCGCCGTACGCCAATCGCACGCGGCGGATTGAAAAATCTGTCGTTCACTCGGTTCGAGAGGTAAGGCGATGAAGCGCAAGACGATCATCGGTGCCGTTCTGGCGCTTGGCGTGGTGGGGGCAGGGTTCGCGCTCTGGATGATGTGGAGGCCGGAAATCGCTGCTGTCAGCCAGCCTCAGAGTGCCGGACGCGACACCCTGGACAGAGGCCGGCGCATCGTCGAAGCGGGCGACTGCGCGGTCTGCCACACGCGACCAGGAGGCGATTACATGGCGGGCGGCTTGCCATTGATCACGCCCTTCGGAACACTCTTCACCACCAACATCACCCCGGACCCGGAAACCGGTATCGGCAAGTGGTCGCTGCCGGCCTTTGAACGAGCCATGCGTGAAGGCATCGCCCGCGACGGTCACTTCCTCTACCCGGCCTTCCCCTACGTGCATTACCGAAAGTTGAGTGATGCCGATATCGCGGATGCCTACGCCTTCCTGATGAGCGTGGACCCGGTCAAATACACCGCACCTGATAACCACATGGTTTTCCCCATGAACTTCCGTGCGCTGGTGTCGTTCTGGAACTTGCTGTTCCTGCATGGGGATCCGCTGGAACCGCTTCCCGACCGGTCTGCGCAATGGAACCGCGGACGCTATCTGGTCGAAGGCGCGGGACACTGTTCGTCCTGTCATTCGCCCTTGAATCTGATTGGCAGCGAAAAGAGCAGCGAGCTGTTCAACGGCGGTATCGTCGACGGCTGGATCGCCCCTTCGCTACGCGGGATGGCCGAAGCGCAACACCCCTGGAATGAAACCCAGCTAGTCGCCTATCTCACGGGCAAGGTTGCCGAAGATCACGGTGCGGCGGCGGGCCCGATGCTGCCGGTCAGCCTGAGCATCGCGCAATTGCCGGCCGAAGATGCCCAGGCCATCGCCCACTATATTCTCGACCTCAAGCAATCCTCCTCGGTTGCGACGTCACCGCCCTGCCCGCCTGTGACCAACTCCACTGCCAAGGCTTTGCCGGGCGCGTCGCTGTTCGACGGTGCCTGCGCAAGTTGCCATGGCTCCGCCGCCCCCATGCGCGCCATTGAATCGAGGCCTGCGCTGGCAAGCACCAGCGCAGTCACGGCGGACTCGCCACGAAACCTGATCCAGACCGTCCTGAAGGGCATCCCGATGTCCACCTCCGACTCCAGCCACTACATGCCTGGCTTCGCCGACAGTCTGGATGACACCCACCTCGCCGCCATCGCCGAGTACTTGCGCAACGAGAGCTGCCCGACCAGACCCTGGACGGACCTCGACAAGACAATCAAGAGCATTCGAGCTCAGGAGTAGCCACCGTGATCACACTCGACATCAACGGCAAGACTCATGAACTGGACATCCCGCAAGACATGCCGCTGCTGTATGCCCTGCGCAACGAGGCAGGACTCAATGGCGCGAAATACGGCTGCGGGTTGGGTCAGTGCGGCGCTTGCACCGTTTTAGTGAACGATAAACCGGTGTTTTCATGCCTGACGCCTTGCGGCGCGCTGGAGGGCAAGTCCGTGCGCACCGTGGAGAGCCTGGGCAGTGCCGACAAACCGGGGCCGTTGCAGAAAGCCTTTATCGACGAGCAGGCGGCCCAGTGTGGTTATTGCATCGCGGGGATGATCGTACGGGCGCAGGCTCTATTGGAGGCCAACCCTCATCCGGACGATGACACGATCCGTCGCCACATGGCGCCCAACCTGTGCCGCTGCGGCACCCATGTGCGGATCCTCGCCGCCATCAAATCGGTCATCGCGCAGGGAGCCAAGGTATGAAGTCCTCAACGCAAAACGTCGATCTGAGCCGCCGCGCCTTCGTGATAAACGGCGCGTTGGTGATGGGGTTCGCCATGCTCCCGGGTATCCCGCGAGCCTTCGCCGACACGGAAGTGGACACCTTGGGTACGGCGATCCTGGCGCCTGATTTGCCCGGCAGCCTGCGGGCCACGCCGTATCTGGACGCCTGGATCCGCATTGATGCGAAAGACGGCATTACCGTCTATACCGGCAAAGTGGAGCTGGGCACTGGCGTCAAGACCGCGCTCCTGCAGATCGCCGCGGAACGCCTGGAAGTGTCACCGGGTCTCATTCGTTTTCTCACGGCCGACACTGCGCTGACGCCCAATGAGGGTTACACCGCCGGCAGCCATACCATCGTCGACAGCGGTACTGCACTGTTCAACGCTGCGGCCCAGGTGCGTCAGTTGTTACTCGAATCCGCGGCACGCCAATGGCAATCCAACATCGACAGCCTGAGCACACGGGACGCGGTGATTTACGATGGTCAAGGCCGCAGCATGACCTACGTACAAGCGGTGGTCGGGGTTCAATTGCATCGCTTCGCCTCGGCCAGTTCCCCCTTCAAGCCAGCCAGCAGCTTCACCCTGATCGGCCAGTCATTGCCTCGGCTGGACATTCCGGCCAAGGTCAGCGGAGGTGCGGCCTATGTGCAGGACATACGCCTGCCGGACATGCTGCATGCACGCGTGATACGCCCACCCCGGCGCGGCAGTCAGCTACTGGGCATTGACGAGGCCGCCCTCAACAAACTCCCCGGTGTGGTGAAGCTGGTCCGCAACGGCAGTTACCTCGCTGTGGTCGCCACCAATGAGTGGCTGGCGGTCAAGGCCATGCGCGAAGGCTACGCCGCTGCCCGCTGGACCGAAGGTAATCCGTTACCTGACTCGACACACATCCATCAACTGCTTACCGAGCTGCCAGCGCGGCGCTACCCGGTGAGTACCAAGGGTCACCTCACGCAACCTGAGCCCCGTGGGTACAAGGCACGGGTGACCAAGCAATACCTGATGCACGGTTCCATCGGACCGTCTTGTGCGGTGGCGTGGTTCAAGGATGGGACGCTGACCGTCTGGACCCATACGCAAGGTGTTTATCCGCTGCGCAATGGCATTGCCGAGATGCTGGGGTTGCCCGTGCAGCAGGTGCGCTGCATCCATGCTGAAGGCTCCGGCTGCTATGGTCACAACGGCGCCGATGACGCTGCCGCCGATGCCGCGTTGATCGCCATGGCCCTGCCTGGCAAACCCATACGGGTGCAATGGATGCGCGAACAGGAAAATCTCTGGGAGCCCTACAGCTCGGCAATGCTGGCCGAAGTCGAAGCGGGACTGGACGACAGCGGCCGTCTGCATGACTGGAAATACGAGCTCTGGAGCACTCCGCACAACGAACGCATCGTCAATGCCGGGCGCCTGCTGCCGGCGTGGCTATTGGCCAAACCCTTCACCCCTGCGCCTTCGGTTCCGATCGCCCAACCCGAGGGTGACGGCGACCGTAACGCGGTTCCGTTGTATGAGATTCCCAATCTGCTGGTTGATCTGAATTTTGTGCTGAGCATGCCGTTCAGGACCTCGGCCATGCGTTCGCTGGGTGCCCATATCAACGTGTTCGCCATCGAAAGCACGGTGGATGAACTGGCGGCCCGGGCCGCTGTGGACCCGGTGCAATTTCGCCGGAATCATTTGAGCGACCCACGTGCACGGGCGGTGGTGGATCGGGTGGCCAGTGCGTTCCGCTGGCCGCAAAAAGCAACAGGCCCTGGCAGCGGAATCGGATTCGCCTTCGCCCGCTATAAAAACATCATGGGTTACTGCGCCATTGCCGTGCAGTTGCATGTGCAGCGCCAGACCGGGCAAGTGACGATTGATCGGGTGGTGGCGGCCGTCGATGTGGGTCAGATTGTCAGCCCCGATGGGCTGCTCAATCAGATTCAGGGCGGCATCGTGCAGTCCGCCAGCTGGACGCTCTATGAACGAATCCTCTATGACGCCAGTGGCCTGCATAGCTTCGATTGGAGTGGCTATCCGATCATGCGTTTTTCCGAGGTGCCGAAGCAGGTCGAGATCCACATGCTCGATCAGCCGGACCAGCCATTTCTCGGTGCTGCGGAAATCGTCCAGGGCCCTATGGCCGCAGCGCTGGGTAATGCCATTAAGGATGCCACCGGCAAGCGTTTGCTCGATTTGCCACTGGCTCGACGAGGCTGGCAGGATGCGTTGGGATCGTGAGCGGTCCTGACGGTCTGAATCGGTCGGCTGTCGCACACTTGGAATAAAAAAAGCGGTGGAGGATCACTCGCACCGCCCTACCCCATTCAAGGGAAATGTTTCTCTTCTATAAAACATGCCGTTGGAAGAGAACGGCATGTACACGCAACACTTCTTAAAGCGCTGCCTGTCGGTTAAGCGGGCAGTTAACCCGCCAAATATAGTTTCAACTCCACTCTACCGAATACCGCTTAAAACAATGCCAATTGGTAATTAATGATGATCCGGTTTTCATCCTGTTGCCGAGTGTTCGGAATGTTGTTTCGTACCATCGCGTTTTTCCACATGAGGCTAACCCCTTTCAACGGTCCCGATTGCACGACATAGGCCAGCGTTATATCGCGTTCCCATTCACTGGAATGGCTGGAAGCGATGGTATTGATGTCATCACCTTTAACGTAAACAACCCCCGCCGTCGCACCAGGCAAGCCCAGTGTCGCGAAGTCATAGGCGTAGCGTGCTTGCCAGGACTTCTCGCCCGCGTGCACGAATTTCTGAACCTGCATTTCCGTGATGGTGTAAGTGGACGGACCGTCACCCTGGTTTAAATAAGGGAAATCGCTTTTTCCGTTGCTGACCTCATAGCCGGCTCCGAAGGTGTGACCGGCAACGGCATAGGTCAATAGTCCACTGAACAGGTTGTTGTCGACTTTGCCTTTTATCGTATTACCGCCGTAGTAGCCTGTCGTAAAGTACGCAGGGTCATGGCCGTTTGCACCATCGTCCCGGCTATTGAAATATCGAAGATCACTGGTCAGAACGCCCGAACCGATGGCCCAATTATGAGTCAGCCCGAGAAAGTGTTGCTTATAAAAGTCTTCAAGGTTGCCGTAATAATATTGCAAGGTCAGATCTTTGCTCAGTTTGTAATCGCCCCCCGCATAAAGGAATTTATTACTGAAGCGCCCGGTGACAGGGTTGTTGGCACCCGCAATGGACATGTTTTCGTTATTGCTGGAGTTACGCCCCTTGACCCCGTCAATTTGCCCTCCTGTCAGGGTCAGGTCCTTGATGTCCGCGGAGGTCACCTGGGCCCCTTGCCAGGTTTGCGGCAGCAGACGCCCGTCATTGCTGAAGATAACCGGCAGTTTCGGGACCAGCGTGCCTAGCTTCAACTCGGTCCTGGAGATCTTCACTTTCCCGGTCAATCCCAGACTGGAAAAATCGTCAACCGCATGGTCGCCGTCGCTTGGAAACACTACGCCTCCGAAGTTGTTACCCGTTGGATTGCCATGTTTACCAGTGCTTGAATCGAGCTTGACACCCAACATGCCTAACGCATCGACACCGAAGCCTACAGGCCCTTGGGTGTATCCGGAGATATATTCCAACTGGAAAGCCTGTCCCCATTCCGCTTGATAACTTTGATTGGCGGCTTTCTGCGCGGGTGTAGCGGAATCACGATAATCGCTGTTGATATAGTAATTACGCAATTTAAGCGCTGCCTTACTATCATCAATGAAACCAGCCGAATGGGCTTGCTGCGCCAATACGCACAGGGCAGCCGCAAGGGTCAAAGTACCTTTCATTTATGAGCACTCAAGTTGTGGTTATTGTTTTTGTATTCACGGGTCAGCGGTTTTTCAGGCGCACATGCCCCAGCCGCACAGGCAGCATGAGCGCCGTTATTCAGAAGTTATTTAATGAAGACAGCCACTACCGGGATCAATCCGCCTTGAGCAGGGACTTCCATGTTGCCGGCGTACCCAGTTCAGAGTCGACCAACTGATTTTCGAATTGATTGCGTTCACTGATGGCACTGGCGGAGCGATCGGTCATGGAAAACCAGAAAATACCGATGAATGCGACGGCCATTGAAAACAGGGCCGGATATTCATAAGGGAACCAGGCTTGCTGATGATGAAGGATCTTGACCCAAACAGTCGGACTCAGAATGCACAGGATGATGGCCGATACGAGTCCCAGCGATCCGCCAATCACGGCGCCACGGGTCGTCAAGCCTTTCCAGTAGATCGATAACAACAGCACCGGAAAGTTGGAACTGGCGGCGATGGAGAACGTTAAGCTCACAATGAAGGCGATGTTTTGCTTTTCAAACGCAATCGCCAGGAGGATCGACAACACACCCAGTACGATGGTCGTCACACGAGAGACGCGCATTTCGTCACGGTCGCTGGCGGTGCCACGGCGCAAAGCATGGGCATAGAGGTCGTGAGAAACCGCTGACGAGCCCGCCAGGGTCAACCCTGCCACCACCGCCAATATCGTCGAGAACGACACCGCACACATGAATCCGAGGAAGACATTACCGCCGACGTTATGGGCAAGGTGAATCGCGACCATGTTAACGCCACCCAATATTCCACCGGATGCATCGTGATAGGCCGGATTGCTCGCCACCAGGGCGATGGTGCCGAAGCCGATAATCACAATCAGCGCATACCCGATGCCCACAAGACCGGAAGCATAAAGAATGCTTTGGCGCGCGGCTTTGACGTCACCGACGGTGAAAAACCGCATGAGAATGTGTGGAAGACCCGCCGTACCGAAGACCAGTGCCAACCCCAGGGAAATGGCGGATACCGGGTCGGTGATCAAACCTCCGGGGCTCATGATTGCGCCATGGGATGGATGAACCTGGGTGGCTTGAGTGAACAATTGGTTCAGGCTGAATCCGAACTCGGACAACACCATGAACGCCATGAAGACGCAGCCAGTCAGCAGTAACACGGCCTTGATGATCTGAATCCAGGTGGTTGCCAGCATCCCGCCAAAGAAAACATAGATGACCATCAGCGTACCGACGAGCAGTACGGCCGCGGTGTAATCGAAGCCGAACAACAGTTCCACCAGTTTGCCGGCGCCAACCAGTTGCGACACCAGGTAAAGCAACACGATCACGATGGAACTGGACGCCGCAAAAGCCCGTATGGGTCGTTGCTTCAGCCTGTAGGACAGAACGTCCGCCAGGGTGTAGCGCCCAAGGTTGCGCAGAGGCTCCGCGATCAGAAACAGAATGATCGGCCAACTGGCGAGAAAGCCGATCGAGTAGATCAGTCCGTCGAAACCACTGGTAAACACCAACGCGGAGATGCCCAGTAAAGACGCTGCGGACATGTAGTCTCCGGCTATGGCCCAACCATTCTGGAAACCGGTGATTTTCCCCCCTGCGGCATAGTGATCGGCAACGCTATTGTTCTTGCGCGCGGCCCATCGTGTGACAAATAGAGTGAACACGACGAACGCCAGAAACATGCCTATGGCAATGGAGTTATGTTTGGGCACTGCGGCAGGGACATCGCTCGCGTATACGGTTGCCGAACCAAGGACGGCCGAGAATGCGATAAGAAGACGCTTCATTTGTTGAAGCTCCTGATGATTGTTTTTATTTTGGGGTCATAGCAGGTGTTGGTGCGCCATACGTAGACAGCCACGAGAAGCACCGTAAAGGCGAGCATTCCGAAACCAATCGGCACGCCCCACGTCATGGGTTGGCCTTCGGTGATCGGTGTACCCAGGCGGGAAGGAATAAAGGCCAGCGAAAGAATAAAACCGAAATATACCGCCAGCATGAGAGCCGTCATGCTCCACGAGAATATTCGTCGCTGTTTGACCAATGCACGAAACTGCGGGTTTTCCAGAATCGGATTTTGAAGCGTGCCTTCAAGCTGTTCAGCGGACACGGCCGGGCCACCGGCTTGCGGATATGCATGTTCCATGGTTCTCTCCTGCGAAGGACGTGTAACTGAATTAAAACTTCACGGGCACTGCCGTTTCGCGCATCACGGCTTCTGGAGTCCGGTACAACTCAGCCATTTCGCGTTCTTGCTCGCTTTTCAATTGCGCCTGCATATACGCGCCAAGATGCCTGGCGTGCTGAACGATCGAGGCGCCGAAACGGCAACGTTGTTGGCTATAGTCCGCCAGGGCATCTTCAACGGATGCATGACGCTCAAGTGCTTCGACGATGGCCAAGGCATCACCGGCCGCCTTGGTGACACCCATACCGCAATGGGGACGGACCACGAATGCAGCGTCGCCGAGCAAGGCGATGCGTCCGAAATTCATCTTCGGTACTTCCAGGTCGTAAATCGGCTGGAACAGCGGTTGCGTTGCTTTCTTCACGACTTCGGCAAACTGCGGCGCCAGTAGCGTATCGGCGGACTTATACATATTGGCGAGTACATCACGGCGTATCAGTGCCGGAGGAATTCCACCTTCAAACTGCTTGCCGCTCTCATCCCGGAGCAGATCCTTCAACTCATCGTCGCCGCTGGTGCGGTACCAGACAAAGTTGTACCGACGCTCTCCTGCAAGGGTGCTGTTCGACTGTCCGGCAACCGGATACCCCAAAATCTGCTCGCGCGGAGGTAGACAGAACGCAAATTTATCGAAGAGCGATGCGTGAGCGGAGTCGGAAAGAACAGCTTCGTCGACCAAGCCGCGCCATGCGATATAGCCGGCGTACTGCAGGTGTAAGTCAGGCAGAAGCTGCTGGCGAATCGTCGAGCGAAATCCATCGGCAGCGATAATGATGTCGGCTTGATGAGTGGTGCCATCAGCCAATGTGACACTGGCATGGGACTCTGTGCTTTCGACCGAGACGACGCTGCCACCGCTACGATAGAGCGAGTCTGGAAACGCGCCGCGAAGCACCTGGTACATCTTCCCCCATGCCGTCAGGGTTTGCGGCAGCGCGTTCTCGAGCACAACATCGCCGTCCTGGTCCAACGTGACGCGCGACAGCACATCGATACCTACCGACGCATCAAGCGGGATGCCCGCTGCGGCCATCGCCTCGAACAATTCAGGGTGTGTAACGATCCCTGCGCCACGTCCGGCCAGTTCATCCGGCACACGCTCGAAGACTTCTACATCCCAACCCTTGCGAAGCAACATGTTCGCCGCAAACAGACCACCCAGCGAACCACCCACGACGATAGCGCGACGTTTGTCCGAGATATGAGTCATGGCTGCACCTCCACAGCCCCAGCGGTATGGGCGGCGTAGGAACCGACGGCTTCAATTTCGGAGGCCGGGAAGTTGAGTTCGATGGTGACGCCGGAAGGGTCTTCGATGAAGACCTGATGCAGGCCCAGGCTCGGAACCGTGCGATCACGCCAGGCGATGCCTTCGACTTCCAGGACACCCCAGAACTCAACCAGGCCTGTTACCAGAAACGCAATGTGATCCACGGTTCCAGTGCCCTTCAGCGGGATTTCCTTGTCTCCGAGGTACTTCTGCAGACCCTCGGGGTTGGAGGGATCGATCCCGATAATGTGGACCGTACCAAAATCCTGCTCGTCCCCTCCCATGTACAACCACACGCCGGGAAAGTCGAACGGCGGCCGGTAGCCGGGGGTGAAACCGAGCACCCTTTCATAAAATTGGCTGGACTTCTCCAGGTCGAACGACCGGATCGAGTAATGAGCGAGTTTTCGGACTTGCATGATGCCTCCAACGTTTTTTTGTATTTATTTATCGGTTGATAAACAGTAAGGCCTGACGAAATTGAAGTAAATAGCCGCAGGACCGGATTTTTTCAGGACTGCCCCTTAAACACGTCGTGGTGACGTCTCTACAGGAGGAGTTTCAGGCGTTGGGAATGGGCGTTTCAGGGCGAAATAGCGAGGTGCGCGCCCTCCCACCACCCGTACGGCCAAAGGCTGAAACAGGTGATGAGTGGTCGACAAAAAGAAGGGGGAAGCAAGATGCCAGGAGGCGGGAAAACCGAAAAATCAATTCAAGCGAGGCGTCTCGCCGAGGTCGTTGTCGACCTGAGCCAATACATGCGGACCGCCATTGAGGAACGCATCGACCATCTGCTCTATCAGCGCATCAATGTCTTCGGTCACCGGCAGATCGTAGATCCATTTGCGCACGCCGATATAGAAAATGCTGGCATGCAAACTCCAGATCAGTTCGAGCTCCTTTTCATTGATCGTTTCACCACAGGATGGCGCCAGACCATGGGCATGGCGAATTTCAGCAATAACAGGAATGAAGACTCGCTCACGCAATTTGGCCAGATAGCGATCGTTGATGCCTTCACGGGTCAATCCGGCGAAAACGAAGATGCGAATCCATTCTCGGCGCAGAATCACGTTGGCGTATGAGGTATAGAAACGCACCAGGCGTGCCTGAAGGGGTTGCGAACGATCCTTGATCATCGTCTCCCAAGAGGCATCCCACTGATACACCTCCTCGTAAACTCGGTCGATCAAGGCTTCTTTGCTGGGGAAATAGCGATAGAGCAACGGCTGGGTAATGTCCAGTTGTCGCGCCAGCTCACGGGTGCTTCCAGAGAATCCACACGTCGCAAAGTGCTCAATGGCCTTCTGCACGATCTGCTTTTCCCGGACCTCTGGCGAAAGGCGCCTAGTCGTCGCTTTGACAGTGCCCTGTGAGTCCGCTGAAGTTTGCGGCGCTTTCTCGTCTACGTTTTTTGAGTCTTGCATAACGCCTCACTAGAGCTTCGTCGAGGCATCATACAAAACAAAAGAATGCGCTGGCTATGAACCCCGACCCGGCGTCTGAGGACGTGAGCAGATCAGTTCCCGAGCAGGAGTCCAGGCGGCGCGATGACTCAGTGGCTCTGCCCGTCTCTACGGGACACCACCAGGAAGATGATCAAGGTCACCAGTGACAATGCACTGCCGACTGCGGCAATCGCCAACCAGCTGAAGTGTTCATAAAGTGAGCTGGCCACCGAGGAGCCGGTCGCCCCGCCAATGAAAATGCTGATCATGTACAACGCATTCAGACGGCCTCGGTTGGCAGTGCCCAAGGCGTAGACGGCTCGTTGTCCAAGCACCATGTTCATCTGCACGGCAAAATCCAGCGCGATACCTGTAACAGCCAGGCCAATCACACCGTAAAGAGGATTGATGAAGGCCGGCAGAAAACTCACTGCGCCCAATATCATGGCCAACTGTGAGGCGCGTCGAGTGTGTCCTGCATCAGCGAGACGCCCACTGAGAGGTGCGGCGATTGCACCGATGGCGCCGACCAGCGAGAAAATCGCAATCTGACTTTGCGTGAGGCCGAACTCACGGCTCAACACCAGCGGAACCGCGGTCCAGAACAAACTGAACGCGGCAAACATCAACCCTTGATAGAGCGCTCGCTGACGCAATACCGGCTCGCGGCAAAACAATTGTCCAAGGGACTTCAACAACTGACCATAGGACGCGCGATGGGTCGGTTGCCATTTGGGCATGGTCATGCCGATCACCATGGAGATGACGAGCATCAACGCAGCCGCGCCGATAAATACGGCCCGCCAGCCAAAATGATCAGCAACCAGGCTCGACAGCGGCCGCGCAAGCAGGATCCCCAACAGCAAGCCCCCCATGATCCCGCCCACCACTCGGCCGCGAGACTCTTCCGGCGCCAGATGCGCGGCCAATGGAATCAGCATTTGCACGGAAACAGAGCTGAAACCGATGAGCGCCGAGACGACAAGGAACACACTCGGCTGCCTGGCCAAACCCGCGCCGATCAGGCTGAAGATCGTGACCACGATCGTCGCAATCATCAGTCGGCGGTTTTCCATGAGGTCCGCCAACGGAACCAGGAAAAACAAACCCAGTGCGTAACCAATTTGAGTCAGCGATACGATAAAGCTGGCGCTGCCATTCGACATGCCGATATCCGGGGCGATCAAGCTGATGATCGGTTGTGCGTAATAGATGTTGGCCACGATGGCCCCACAACAAAACGCAAAAAGCAGAACCATCCCTCTCGTCATTGAAGCTTTTGTTAAAGCCGCTGCTGTGCCGCTTGCTGAAACACTCATGCCATGGACTCCTGAAATTCGGCAGCAGTGACTTTCCAATGAAGGTCACCCGCTGGATGTTTGTCAGGTCACAAAGTAGGCGGCTCGCCCCAGCGAGAGAATATGGACATGGCGCAACGTCTTGTTGCGTCGTGCGCAAAAGCTGCGCGGGCGCCATCAACGAAGACCAGCCAGCCGAGCGCCAAGGCAACCAGCAATACCAGTCGAATCCAGATGCGCTACTACAATACTTAGAACTTCAGGACCTGACAGGAAGCGAGCGAATGTGGATGAAACGCCAACTCTGCGTCGTTCGGCTGATTCGTTTCGCATCCGCTTCGCTCATCCTCGTCCCCTCCATTGCGGGCGCAGAGGATCTCGAACCCAGGTCCTACGCCAATACGCCGGTTGGTATCAATTTCCTGCTCATGGGCTATAGCGATCTCCGTGGCAACGTGACGGCCAACCCCTCCGTCCCGCTCCAGGATGCCAAGCTCAATATCAAGACTGTCGTGTTTGCCTTTGCCAGATCCCTGGATGTCTGGGGCCGCTCCGGGAAGTTCGATATCGTCGTGCCTGAGGCTAGATTGACGGGTTCTGCCCTGTTTGCCGGTGAACCCAGGGAACGTGATGTGACGGGATTGATCGATCCAAGATTTCGCTTTTCGGTCAACTTGTATGGCGCCCCGGCGATGTCCCTGGCTGAATTCCCCAACTATCAACAGGATGTGATTATCGGCACCAGCCTGGCGATCACGGCGCCACTGGGCCAGTACGACGCGAACAAGCTGGTGAATCTCGGCAACAACCGCTGGTCGTTCAAGCCCGAATTGGGGATTTCCAAGCGTCTGGGGCCGGTGACCCTGGAACTGTCCGCCGCGGGAACCTACTACACCGACAATAACGAGTACCTCGGCGACCGCACACTCTCCCAGAACCCGATCTACCAGGTACAGGCGCATTTTATCTATGCCTTTGATAACGGTGTCTGGGTGTCGCTGGATTCGACCTACTTTGAGGGGGGGAGTACTTCAATCGATGGCGTCGGTAACCATGACTTTCAGGAAAACACACGCTATGGATTCACCCTCACGCTACCGTTGAATCGAAACAATTCGGTGAAGCTCAATGCGAGCAATGGCGCACATACTCGTACGGGCAGCGAATACGATGCCATTGGCATCGTCTGGCAGTACCGCTTCGGCGGAGGGCTTTGAACGTGGGGCTTGGGATACTGCCTTGATGAAATAGCGTTAGTACCAATAGCATCCTGAATGCCTCAGTGGCCCGAGACACCCTCCCCCCATCAATGCGTTGTACCTGCCTCATACGCGATGATCCCCCTGGCGCTGACGCCGATAAAAAACCCGCTTCACGAACTCGGCCGACACCATGTACACCAGACTGATTGCCAGCATCAGCAACAGGATAGGGAGTGGCAAAGGCACCAGGCCGAACCATTGGGCTACCGGGCTGTATGGCAGTCCTATGGCCAGCAGGCCGATACCCAATGCACTGGCGATCAGCAGTTTCGCCGGACGGCTTTGGTAAAACGGTTTGTAAGTGCGCACGATGAAGATCGTCAGCAGTTGAGTCAGCAACGACTCCACGAACCAGCCGCTACGGAATACTTCGGGAACCATCTGCGCCATCAGGTACAAGGCCACGAACGTCAGGATGTCGAACAGCGAGCTGACCAGCCCGAACACCACCATGAAATTACGAATCTGCGTGATGTTCCACCGGTGAGGCGTGCTTTGCCATTCCCTGTCGACGTTGTCGCTGGCAATCCCCATTGAAGGGATGTCGGACAGAAAGTTGTTGAGCAATATCTGCTTGGCCAGCAGCGGCAGGAAAGGCAGCGCCAGGGAAGCAAGGGCCATGCTGATCATGTTGCCGAAGTTGGCGCTGGAGACGATCGATATGTATTTGAGGGTATTGGCAAAGGTATGCCGCCCCTCTTCGATCCCTTCGCGCAGGACATTCAGATCGTGCTCCAGCAACACGAAGTCGGCAGCCTGTTTGGCCACGTCGGCAGCGTTGTCCACGGAAATCCCGATATCCGCGACTTGCAGTGCCGGGGCATCATTGATGCCATCCCCCATGTACCCAACCACATGCCCGGTCTTTTGCAGGGCCCGGATGATGCGTTCCTTCTGGTTGGGATCGACCTCGGCGAACAGGGTTGTCAGTGGCGCCAGGTGCATCAAGGCCTCATCTTTCATCGCCGAGAGTTCACCGCCGGTGATGATTCGCTCCACCGGCAGGCCCACCGCCAGGCCGACATGGCGGGCGACCAGATGATTGTCGCCGCTGATGATCTTCACTTTCACACCCAACCCGTCCAGGGCGGCGATGGTGTCCTTGACCCCGGGTTCGGGCGGGTCAAAGAACAACAGAAACCCGCGAAAGGTCATGCCCTTTTCTTCGTCCCGACCGTAGTGCGGCTGATCGGGCAATACGCGAGTGGCAAGGCCCAGGACTCGAAAGCCCTGCTCGCTCCACTCCGCGAAACGTTTTGCGATTGCCGCCCGTTCCGCGTCGTTCAGCGTGACAACCTGTTCACCACGGCGCAGGTGCGTGCAGACTTCAAGCACGTTGTCCAGGGCGCCCTTGGTCACCATCAGCCTGCTGGCTTCAGGCGCATTGGCCACCACCACGCTGAGGCGTTTGCGGACAAAGTCATAGGGCACTTCATCGAATTTGATGACGTCAGTGCACGGGGCCAGGTCTTTGCCGGCCAGGCTGATGGCATCGTCCATGGCGTTGCGCATCCCGGTCTGCAAACTGGAATTGAACACTGCCAGTTGCAAGACATCAGTGGCGGCGACACCTTCCACATCCATCGCAGCGTCCAGCACCACGACACCCCGGGTCAGCGTACCGGTCTTGTCGGTACACAGAATGTCCATGGCCCCAAGGTTTTCGATGGCGTTGAGGTGGCGCACGATCACCCCTTTGGCAGCCATGCGCTGCGCGCCTTTGGCCAGCGTGATGCTGAGAATCGCCGGCAACAGTTCCGGCGACAGCCCGATGGACAAGGCGATGGCGAACAACAACGTGTCGAGGGGCGGGCGATGCAGCAAGATGTTGATGCCGAACACGACGATGGTGATCACCAGCATCACCCGTAACAGCAAGCCACCAAAATGCCGCAAGCCACGTTCGAATTCGGTTTCGGGAGGCCTTAGGGACAAGGTCTTGGCGATGTGACCGATCTCGCTGTCCTGGGCATAACGCGTCACAAGTACCACGGCAGTTCCGCTACGGACCGAAGTGCCCATGAACACAGAATTGTGGCGCTGTCCCAGGGTGGCATCGGGGGCACAGTCACCTGGCAGCTTTTCGACCGGAAAGGTTTCGCCGGTCAGCAAGCTCTCCGAGATGAAACAATCAAGTGCCTGCAGGATACGGCCGTCAGCGGCAATCAGGCTGCCGGCGCTGAGTAGCAGCACGTCGCCTGGCACCACCTCACTGGCGGCTACCTCCAGGGTCTTGCCGTCCCGACGGACCGTCGCACGCAAGGCGATCTTGTTGCGCAGCTGCTCCACCGCATGGCTGGCGCGATTTTCATACCAGGCGCTGAGCACCGCGCTGATCAGCACAATGCACCCGACAATCGCCGCGTCGAGCCAGTCGCCCACCACCACGGCCACCACTGCGCCGGCAATCAGAATGAGGACCAGGGGTGTGCGCATTTGCTCCAGCACCAGCCTGGCCAAACCCTGTGGTCGGTCTTTGGCTCGAAGTGGCGCGCGGCGCAGTCGGGCCTTGGCCTGAGCATCGCTCAACCCCGTCGGCTTGCTGTGCAACGTGCTGAATAACTGGCTGAGCGACGGGCTCCAGTAATCCGTGCTGACATCATGCGCGGGCTGTGTGGCACTGGAATGCCATTCACGATGCGCGAGCCAGAGACCGGGCAACATCGGTAACCAGAACGTCAAACCGCGAAACAACAATGTCGCGGACAACGCCACCGCAACGTTCACCCCGACCCAATGCAACGTCACCACGGCCGCCGCTTCGAAGGCGCCAAGGCCACCCGGCACAACACCGATACTGCGCAGGACACTGGCCAGCATGAAGCCGGCAAACAACCCCAAGGGCGGAGCCGAGACGCCCAACGCGCGCACCAACACCCACAGCGTTGCGCTGTCCAGCACGATGATCGCCAGCTCCAGCAGCGTGATGCGCCAGAGCAACGCGTGGTTGCGTACCAACGTCCGATCCGCACCGGTGATTAATGCAATGCCCTTGGCAACAATCGAAAAACGCTGCCCCGGCACATGGGTCGCCAGACGTTTATTGCCGGCCAGCCTCGGCGTGATAACCGCCAGCACCAGACTGACCGCCACAAACACCCCGCAGGTGGTCACCACGGCGGCCGTGGCATGCCCCTGAAAAATCACCACCGGCAGCGCCACGCCAACAGACAGCACATAGGCCAGGAAGTACCCGGACAGATCCAGGACAAGGCACGCCAGCACCACCGGTTTGGCAAACCCGAGACGCACGAACGAGGCGACAACCGCAAAGGCCCCGCTGATCCCGGAAGACGGCAAGGCTTGATCGACAAACAGCTTCATCAGGCTGAGCTTGCCCGCATCCCAGAGTGAAAGGTGTTGAGCCCCGGCCTTGAGCACTACACGAAAGACTTGCCCTTGCGCCATATAGGTCAGGGCTTGCAAGCCGAAGGCCGCAATGAGCCACAGTGGCTCTGCCTCCGTCAGCAAACGTGTGAAGGATTCGACGTCGGTGAATTGCAGTGCGACGCCCACGACCGTCGCAAACATGGCCGCGCCCAGCAGCCAGGTGAGCCAGAGGGCGGGACGACTGAAAGGCTGGCCTTCTTCCAGCGCAGGCGCGCGAGTAAAGTCTGGAATGGGCGATTTAACAGACATGCCAGGCCCCTGAGCAATTCGGCGGATTGCTGGATTCTGGGCCTGTGGTGGTTATTTGGTTTGATTAATGTCAATCCCTCAGGCCCGAACCGGCTCAGTCCGATGGGATATTGCTGCTGAAACCTGGATACCTGCAGCGCTGGGCAAACCTAGGGGGTACGTATTATCTGAGCGTTATTGTTGATGATCATTTGAATGATCTCGACCGATCCGTTGATGGCGAATTGAACGCCCATGCACACCAGTATGAAACCCATCAAACGTGAAATGGCATCGATGCCCGATTCCCCCGTCAACTTCATGATTAAATCCGACGCGCGCAAACAACCCCAAAGTGTCAAAGCCGTGACAAGGAATATCAGTGGCGGAGCCGTCAGCAATACCCAATGTGGAAAGTTTGTACTGTTTTTAATGGTGGCCGAAGCACTGATGATCATTGCGATAGTGCCCGGGCCGGCTGTGCTGGGCATGGCCAAAGGGATGAAAGCGAAGCTGGTTTTTTTCCCCCCGTCATCGCCGGCCGTTGCTACGCGCGGTTTTGGAAACAACATGCTTGAGCCGATCACGACCAGGATTCCACCCCCGGCAATTCGCAGGCCCGGAATGGAGATACTGAATACGCCCATCACAAACTCACCGATGTAATAGGTCACCAGCATGATGATGAACACGTAAAAGGCCGTCAGGAAAGCCTGCTGATTTTTTTCTTCACGACTGAACCCCTGGGATAAAGCCAGAAATAGCGCCACGGTGGTGGGTGGATTGATCAAGGGCAGCAATGCCAGCAACCCGAGTGTGACGGCGTCGAATAAATGGTTCATCCCTATACACCCTGCAAGTCACTGAAGACACTTCGTGGTGCGTCATTGCGGAGCCGGCTGCGTGTCGGCATTTTCTATAAAGCTTCATTTCGCAACTGCACTCGAACGCCAGACAAGTCTAGGTGCGATGTGGGTTTTCACCACTGACGGCGAGAATCTGGCCATACCTTGATTTAAATCAGATGCCCCAACCACGCGCGAATCCAACTTAGATCAACACCGTTTACATCCGAAACCGGTCCCCGCACAGGCATGCCGTCGATGTATCAGAACCTCGCCTTCTTCGCCGCCTTCCTCCTGCTCTACAGCCTATTTGCCGGGGGGATCGAGACGCGCCTGCTCAATGGTCCTCTGATGTTCATGGTCGTCGGCCTGATTCTCGGCCCGGCGTTCCTGGGCGTTTTGGCGCCCCGGATCGACAAGGACGGCCTGAAGATCCTCGCAGAGCTGACATTGGCGATCGTTTTGTTCAGCGATGCGGCCAATGCCGACCTGAAGGTTCTCAAAGCCCACGAAGGATTGCCGTTGCGCTTGCTGATGATCGGGCTGCCGCTGACGATTATTGGTGGTTGGCTGGTCGGTCATTGGCTGTTTCCGCAGATACCGTCGGTGGAACTGGCAATCATGGCGACCCTCCTGGCCCCCACCGACGCGGCGCTGGGCAAGGCGGTGGTGAGCAATCCCAAGGTTCCCGGCGCCGTGCGTGAAGGGTTGAACGTCGAAAGTGGGTTGAATGACGGTATCTGCGTGCCGGTGCTGTTGATGTTCCTGGCGTTGCTGGTCGAAGAACAGACCCGGTCCCCCCTGTCACTGGCCGCGCAATTGTTCGTTGAGGAACTGGGGATCGGTGCCGTCGTCGGGCTGGCCCTGACGTTTATTGCCTGGCTGATGTTTCGCTACGCCTCAAAACAGGATTGGCAATCGCCCATATGGTCACAACTGACGCTGCCCGGACTCGCCCTCCTGTGCTTTGCCACAGCGCAAACACTCGGTGGCAGCGGGTTCATTGCCGCATTCGTCGGCGGGTTACTGGCAAGCAGTCTGTTTTCCGAGCAAAAGCATCGCCTGCTTGAGTCCAGCGAAGAGTTCGCCACGCCGCTATCGGTCATTACCTGGATCGTGTTCGGCGCCCTGGTCATCCCTCGGGTCTGGGGCAATCTCACCCCGGTCATCTGGCTCTATGCGGTGCTGAGTCTGACGGTGATTCGCGTGCTGCCAGTACTGATTAGCCTGGCAGGCACGGCCTTCGATTATGAAACCCGACTGTTCATCGGTTGGTTCGGCCCACGCGGACTGGCCACCATCGTCTTTGCCATCATGATCCTGGATTACCCGCTGGAAGCCGGTCGCATAGTAGGCGCCATCGCAGTGTGTACGGTACTGCTCAGCGTGGTCCTGCATGGTTTGAGCGCCAATCCATGGGTCGCGCGGCTGGCCCGTCGCGAGCCTTGATTGACTTGTACAACTTTACCCCTAGGCTTCAGGCTTATCTGTACAGACTTTCCGATTTGTACAACGTTGCCTGGAACCTGCCATGTCCGCCTGCCAGCCCCCTTTCGCCAAGCCTTTCGCAATGCTGAACCCAGCCCCTGCTACGCGCAGCACATCGCAGCCGAGCGCCTGATGTCGGGCCGGGCATGGCTGATCGCCAACGCGCTATGGATGCAGGCCGGCTGGTGGGGCTGTGTGCTGGGCGCCAGGCACCCTTGGCTGCTACTGCTGGCAGCGGTCGGTTTGGTGATCCATGTGGCGGTCTGTCCACGGCCCGGCGAGGAAGCCCGTGCTCTCCTGCGTGTGTGCGTGGCCGGTTGGTTGATGGATGCCGGCCTGGGCGCGCTGGGGGTTTTCGAATTTGACCGGCCGCCCCTGCCACTGTGGCT
The DNA here is from genome assembly GCF_054061835.1 of Pseudomonas sp. TE12234. Taxonomy (NCBI): domain Bacteria; kingdom Pseudomonadati; phylum Pseudomonadota; class Gammaproteobacteria; order Pseudomonadales; family Pseudomonadaceae; genus Pseudomonas; species Pseudomonas sp. TE12234. The sequence goes on along the minus strand of NZ_JBSSEP010000009.1, from coordinate 134,378 downwards.
GGCACTGCTCTGGCTGGTGCTGGCAAGTGGACTTCGCCACAGCCTGGCCTGGGCCCGGAACCCGATGTGGTACGGCGCACTCCTCGGCCTGATCGGTGGCCCTCTGGCGTACATCGCCGGTGCGCCACTGGCCGGGGTCGGTTTGCCCTGGGGCACCCTTGGCACCGCCCTGCTGCTGGCGCCGCTGTGGGCAGCAGCTTTGCCCCTCGCCCTGCGACTGGCCGCGCCGCGCTGACAAACACATGACAGCTGCTAAGGCTGGCGGCGGAAGAACAGACTCACCTGCCCCAATTCGACACCCAATTTGCTCATGCTCGACCGATTGATCAGGGTGTCGTCGTCCATCAGGTACATCCAGTCGTCGAAATCCACCTCCCAATGCTTGCCGTCCACCGGCAGGTCAAGGCGGTAGCGCCAGCGCAGCGCGTTGCCGGCAACCTCGCCCAGGGCTTCGCCAATCACGTCGCTCGCCCGGCCACGCCAGCGCATGGGGCCATCCGGTTCCAGGGTCCAGACCCGCTGCTGGCGCGTGCCATCGCTGTAGACAAAACGCTCGTCGAGGATCAGGCGCTGTCCCTCTCTATGGCTTTCGATCTGGACGTGGAAGCGCTTGACCACTTCACCCGAGCGATTCTGGTACAGGCCCCAGGCTTGCACCGGCCGGGAAAAGAACGCGGCCAGATCCAGGCTCGGGCGTTCCTGCGCGTAGTGCTCCACGCCGACATTGCCGCAGCTGGCCAGCAACAGGCTGCCAATCAGTAACAGTATTCGCCGCATGTCTATCTCCTCTTCAGAAGGCGCCTATTCAGCAGGGCCGGCCAGCCCCAGCAGGCGCTGGCGCAACTGTGGATCTCGCGCCCGCGGATCGAGCCAGATGTCGAAAAACGCACGGGCGAATCGGGTATCAGTCACTCGCCGGCGAAGCTGGTCGTCGACGTAGAACATGCAGCCTTTGTCGGGCAGGTAGACCCCGGTAATGCGCATGCCGGGCTGAACATCAACGAAGGCTTCACGCATTTCAGCGGACCACCGCTGCAGGGTGGCGTCGTCCAGGCTCGCCCCGCCCAGGCGGCGCATTTCATCCAGGCTGGCCTCGACCAGCGTGTCCCTTGAAAGTGCGCGGCGATACGTCAATTCGAGCGCAAAGGGCTGACCCCACGCCGGCGGCGCCTCGGAGCTCCACAAGCGCGCGGTGTAGAGGCTCATGCCAAACCAGCTGAAATCACCCCGGCCGACCAGACGCGCCTCGGGAACCGTGGGCCGCCAGTCCGCCGAGGCCGACACGGCGAAGAACAGCAACAGCAGACAGGCCTTCGTCAGGCGATGTTTGAAAGTGCATCCTGTCTCAACCACGTTCATCAGAGCCTCCTGTCTTCAGCACAATATTGTACAAGAGTAGCTATTTGTATAGCTTTTTACCGAGATGGAGTGAAACTTGTACAACTTTTTGTCGGGTACTCCCCTCTAACGCAGGTGAGTTCTGACTTTGCGCGTTAAAACTGGAGGTTTTTCATGGTCACGCGTACGACCCTGCTGCTCGCTTGCCTGACCCTGGCCCTGGCCCTGGCCGGGTGCGCCGGCTCCGGCGATAAACAGCCGCCCACGACCATGCAGGTTGATCTGCAACGCTACCAGGGCACCTGGTATGAACTGGCCAGGCTACCGATGTTCTTCCAGCGCAACTGCGTGCGCTCTGAAGCGCACTACGCCCTGCGCGAGGACGGCCGGATCGACGTCGACAACCGCTGCCAGGAGCATGACGGTCAGTGGAACGAAGCCCGGGGCATTGCCGAACCGCAGCAGCCGGGCAGTACCGACAAGCTTTGGGTCCGGTTCGATAATTGGTTCAGCCGTCTGCTGCCGGGCCTGGCCAAAGGCAACTACTGGGTGCTGTACCACGACCCGGCCTACCGCGTTGCGCTGGTCGGCCATCCCAATCGCGAATACCTCTGGCTGCTGTCGCGTACCCCCACCGTGAGCAGCGAGACCCGCGACCAGTTACTCGAGATGGCCCGCAAACAGGGGTATGACACCCACAAACTCATCTGGCGCCAGGCAGAAGCGGCCCAGCCCTGAGCGGGCCGAGCCACAGCACTATCGAGCGCCCTCTACGCGCCTTGTTCGAAACGGAACGAGGCGCCATAAGCCGACGCTGGCAAATGGTTCGATCCGTCGGCCTGCAGCCGCGAGCGGAAAGTACCGCTTTGCGGTTGGGTACGGTATAGGCCGCGCTTCTGCAGCTCAGGTATCACCAGTTCGACAAAATCCTCAAGGCTGCCCGGGCTGATCAGCGGATTGATCATGTAGCCACTGGTGCCGGAAATACGCGCGTGTTCTTCGATGCGCTCGGCGACCTGTTGCGGGGTCCCCACGAGGATGAGGTCACTGCCACGGGTGACCTTGGCAAAACGCTGTTTGACGTCGCCGGCCGTCAAGGGTTTGCCACTGCCATCGGGGTGCATCACATAGGAGGTCATGCCCTCGGTGTGAGTCGACAGTGCCTCGTTGTCGGCGTAGCGCCCGATATCGATACCGGTGTCGCCGGCATAGCTGACCAGTTGTGCCTGCAAGTGATAGTTGCTTTGCAGCTCGTCGTATTTGCGCTGGGCTTCGATTTCTGTCTTCGCCGTGACGATGCGCAACACCGTCAGGGACTTCACATCCTCTCGCTGACGGCCACGGGCCTGAGCCTTGGCCCAGATTTCCTCCAGCCCCAGGCGAATTTCCCGGGGATTGGACTTGGCGATGAAGATCAATTCAGCGTGTTTGGCGGCGAACTCACGACCACGCCCCGACCAGCCCGCCTGAATCAACAGGGGTGTGCGCTGTGGCGACGGAGAAGTCAGGTGTGGCCCGGCCACCCGGTAATGCTCACCTGCATGATTGATCGGTCGCACACGCTCGCCCCGGGCGTAGAGCTGACGCGCCTTGTCCGCGACCACGGCGTCGTCGGCCCAACTGCCTTCCCAGAGTTTGTACACCACATCAAGAAACTCTTCGGCGCGTTCATAACGATCATCGTGCTTGATCATCTGCTCCAGGCCGAAGTTGCGGGCGGCGCTGGAGAGGTATGAGGTGACGATGTTCCAGCCGACCCGGCCGTTGGTGAGGTGATCCAGCGTACTGAAGCGTCTGGCATGGGTAAAAGGATGTTCATAGCTGGTGGTCACGGTGACGCCAAAGGCCAGGTTCTGCGTGACCGCCGCCAATGCCGGGATGATCATCAGCGGGTCGTTGGCCGGTGCCTCCACAGCCCATTTCATGGCTGCATCGGCGTTGCCACCAAACACGTCGTAGAAGCCCAGGACATCACCAAAGAACAGCATGTCGAGATGAGCCTGGTCGGCAATGCGCGCCAGATTCGACCAATAGCCCAGCGAGTTGATGGCCAGTCGCTCGTCGGCCGGGTGCGTCCAGAGGCTTGGCGCACCGCCGCAGCCCACGCTGGCTTGCTCATAGAGCGCAAACAAAAGAGGTGTTGGATCGGACATCGTGGTTCTCGTCAAAAAAATAGTCGTTAAACGCGGCGGATCACCGCTGATGCTTGAAACCTTTGCCGTAGTGGCGCTCCAGGCGGTGCTGGATCAATTCAAGGCCGATGGACAACAACCAATAGATGATCGCTGCGGTGGAGAGCATTTCGATGTAGCGATAAGAAGACCGGCCATAGGACTGCGCCAGGAACATGACCTCCCACACACCCATCACCGAAATCAGCGACGAGTCCTTGAGCATTGATATGAACTGACTGGTGGTCGGCGGAATGATCGTGCGCATGGCTTGCGGCAAGACGATGTGCACAAAGGTCGCCGTCGGCCCAAGGCCCAGCGCCATCGCCGCTTCACGCTGTCCGGGTGCTACCGCCTGGATACCGGCGCGAAAAATCTCGCTGAGGTAGGCGCCATAGTTGAGCGAAAGCGCAATGATTCCGGCGCTGATGGCACCCGGAACGACCCCCAACTGCGGCAAGCCCAGATAAATCAGCAGGATCTGGATCAGCAGCGGAGTACCGCGAAAAAAAGACGCATAGAAACTGGCAATGCCGAACGCCACTGCGCTGCGTGACAGTCGCGCAAGCGCTGTCACAAAGCCCAGGATCAATGAAAGCCAGATCGAACAGAAGCACAGAAACAACGTCAGCGCGGCCCCCTGCAGGAAACCGTTTGGCCCCAGATGCAGGCCGACCAGATTCGGCCATTTCTCCAGGATGATCGAAAACTTCAGATCGAAGCTCATGAAAAACATGACGCACAATCCGAACAGCGCCGCCCAGGTCAAATACAGGCGAGTGCGAAAACCAAACAGCGAGTGAAAGCGACGCTTCTCGGGAGCGGGGGCGACCGTTGTTTTGGCTGGATATGGGTTCAGGGCTGTCATTGGCTGATGTCGGCACCGATCCACTTCTGCGAAATCTTGCTCAACGTACCGTCAGCCTTCAGTTGGCTAATGACCTCGGTGACCCTGGCATTCCATTGCGCATCGCCCTTTTCAATCGCCACGACATTGGGTTCGGCATACAGCGCGTCACCGGCGATCTTGAAGCGAGGATCCTGGGCGATACGTTCGCGGGCCGTGATGAGGTTGGTGACCATCGCGTCAAGGCGAACGCCAGTCCCCAGCGCCAGGTCCTGGAACGCGACGGTTTCGTTGTCGTAGGGTGCTACCTGGACATTGTCGAATGGATAGCTCAAAGGCTTGTCCTCGGCGCCCTCGATCACCAGATCCTTGTTCAAGTAGGCTTCGTAAGTCGACGCGCTGATCACCCCGACTTTTTTCCCGGAGAGGTCCTTGCCCGTGGCGATGTCTTTGTCCTTGGCATTGACCACGATGACCGCAGGCGACTGGTAATACTCGACAGGGAAATCGAACACTTCGGCGCGGGCCTTGCTTGGGGTCATCGAGCAAACGCAAATGTCATAGCGTCCGCTCCAGCGCCCCGCCGCGATCACATCCCAGGACGGCGTTTCCAGCTTGAGCTTGACCCCCAGGCGTTGCGCAACCGCCTTGGCCACATCCACATCAAAGCCGTCCAGCTGGTTCTGCTCGTTGAGAAAAGAGAACGGCGGATAGTTTTCCATCAGGACGCCGGTCAACTCGCCTTTTTGCTTGACGCGATCAAGGGTGGTCCCTGCGAAAGCGGTCGAGCAGGCGGCCAGCAAGGCCAGGCCAAGGGGTAAAAATGCGTGTGATTTCAAAGGCGAATGCTCCAATCAGTTAATAAACCTGATTAGATTAAAACGCACTATAAAAATGTCTTGTACTAGTTTTATGGAATAAACAGCTCGTTTCAGGCTATATCCAAACAGCGGCCCCCAGCGTCTGCCCCGCGGCTTCCGGCCCGCTTAAACCGCCGATCATTGCAACGGCGAAAACGCTGCCGGCAGATAAATCGTCGAGCGCATGTCGCGCAGTTGCGGGCCGGAATTTTCCGGTGGCCAGACGCCGTCCGCCACGGCCTGGGTTCGCACTTGCAGGCGCTGTTCCAGCGTGGTCCATGGCCAGATGTGCAGGTAGCGCGGCAATGCACCGTCGGTGGCGTAGAAGGCGGCGTACACCGGCGAATATTGCTCGGCAGTGCGTGATTCCACGGACTTGACCCAGCCATCGAGTGTCGGCTGCAACCCGGCGCTGACCAGGTCGTACACGCGCATTTCGTAGAAGGGGCCATGCTGGCCGGGGCTCAAGGGTTTGAGGAATGGAAACAGGCTGTAGTTTTCGATCCGCAGATCGGTCATGAATTCGTGGGTGCCAAATACCTTGCCATCCAACAGGAAACGTTCACGCTCCGCCTGCCGCAGGCTTTCGTCGGCAAACCCGCGCAGCACGGCGATCTGGTTCAACTGGCCGATTTCCGACGCCCAGCACCCCATCAGGGTGCCGCCAACGCCGGGTTCGGCCAGTGCCGTTTCAATACACGCCAAAGCTTGCGCGACGGTGCGAACCCGAACGGTGAAGGTGATCAGCTCAAAAAAAACCATGACGTCCCCCGGCCAACAGCCACTTGAAAGCCAGCAGCCTAGGGCAACGTCATGGGGCAAACCATTCGGGCGATCACTCGGCAGGACGGGAAATGCCTTAGTCGGCCAGGTGGTTTCTTTAGGGCGAGGCTCAGTTCGGGTCCAGCAAGCCGCCACTCCAGTTACGCGACACCCGGCTCCCGGTAAACTTGGCCACCCCCATGCCCTGGGCAATCAAGCGATCGCGAAAGCGGGTGACCAGTCGCCCGGTTTGCTCGGCATACAACGCCACTTCCGATGACGGATCACCCGGCCGGCGCAGAATCCGTGCAAAGCGCTGACCTTCTTCGACTATATCGCCCAGTTCTTTTTCAAAGATCAGCACCCCGGGCTGCGGCGCAATAATGGTTTCCATGTGACCCATTTCCACTGCGTCGACAGGCCAGTCAGCGGGTCCCACTGCCTCATCGATGACGCCGTATCCGCACAGCCACGCATAGAGGCCCTCGGCATCCTGTTCGGCGAATCGATCGTTGACGTCGCCCTGCCCTCGCAACTCCAGGGTTGCGGCCATGCGCGTGTCGGTCCTGCCTTCGCGCAGCCAAGGGGCGATGATGGTTTCTTCGAACGAACCGTCGCCGCCGTCGTCCCAGATGATCGCCACCGCCATTTTCATCGCCGCCGCCAATGCGCGACCACGGGGCCAGAAGCTGCGATGAACGTAGACGTAGGGCAGCGCTTCGTCGTCGGTGTGCAGGTCGAGCATCACGTCGGCCGGTGCCGCCAGCTGCACCAGTTTTTTTTGCCATTCCTGGACGTTGGTCATCGACTGTTCCATCGCCGCTGACTGGTCGAAACCCCGGTTGAAGTTATGCCCGGTGGCGTCGTGGTAACGCCCCAGAATCCGCCCCTGACGAAACTGTCCGATGCCCAGCGGATTGGCTTGCGGCACCACGGTCACGCTGCCCTTTAGCCGACCCTCGGCCTCGGCGACCCGCAGGCGCTGCATCAACAGATGCAGGACCAGCATCCCGGCGATTTCATCGGCATGCACACCGGCCTGCAAATGCACCTTCGGCCCGGGGCCATCGCCCTCGAAACGCCAGGCACCGACCTGCACCGGTTCGCCGTTGTTGTTGCGAACGTTGAACGAAATATCCTGCACCATGCGCTTGCCCTCCCCTCATCAGCGTGAAAAATCGAGGTATTGCCGCTGCCGAGACTGGAGATTGAACACACGTTCAACTAAGCTCGCCAGCGTGGAACCACTGCCAAGGAATCTTCTGTGACAACCACCGCCCCGAAAAACCGCCGCGCCGAGCCTGACGAGCGTCGCGAACTGTTGGTGGCCGCCACCCTGCGCTGCCTGGGCCGCGACGGTCATGCCGGGATTTCGGTGCGGCGCATCGCCACCGAGGCCGGGGTCTCCGTCGGCCTGCTCAATCATCATTTCGGCAGCATCGATGCCCTGATCGCCGACACCTATCAGAAACTCGCGAGCGAACTCACCACGGCACTGCTCCAGGAAATCGAACAGGCCGGCACACCCGCGCAAAAGATGGATGCGTTCCTCGTCGGCTCGTTTTCACCCAGGGTCATGGACCCGAAACTGTTGGGCGTCTGGGTGGTGTTCTGGAGCCTGATCCGGCACTCCGAACACGTCAGCCAGTCCCACGTCAAAACCTACGGTGCCTACATTGATCTGCTCCGCCAATTGCTCGACGACATGGCCGACAGCGAAGGCTTCAGGATTCACGACACGCGCCTGGCTGCCATCGGCCTATCGGCGACGCTCGACGGACTCTGGCTCGAGTGGTGCCTGAATCCCGAGACCTTCAGTGCCGCCAACGGCCTCCATATCTGTCGTTGCTGGATAAAGGGGTTGCGTCACGGAGCATTCAGCACCGACGACGTCCTGTGACGGATGCCGGCCGAAAATCATCGCCAGGGTCCCACTGACGGCGATCAGCCCGGCTCCGATCATTAACGACCCATCCATCAGCGTGCCCCAGATCAGGCTCGACAGGGCAAACGCCCAGATCAGTCCGGTGTACTCGAACGGTGCGAGCAAGGTCGCCGTGGCATGACGGAAACTGGCGAACAGCAGGAACTGCCCCATGCCGCCCACCAGCCCTGCCCCGACCATGCCCAGCCAGGCCGGTGTCGGCGTCGGGCTGTAGGTCCATGGCAACGCCACGACCATGCAGAGCACGAACACCACGTTGGTGATCAGCATTTGCTCCAGCACCGAGGTCTGGTCATCCACCTGGCGTAACTGGATATAAGTGAAGGCCCAGCACATCGCGGCCAGCAGCGTCAGCACAACCGGCAGTGGTTCGGTCATGTTGTCCGGGCGGCAGGCAATGATCACGCCGGCAAAACCGACGATCAGGCTGAACCACTGCCAGCCGCTGGCTTGCTCCTTGAGAATCAACGCTGCCAGCACCGTGACCATGATCGGCGCGGAAAAATACAGGGTGGTCATTTCCGCCAGGGTCAGGTCCCGGGCCGCCGTGTAATACAGCAGCCAGGCCACGATCGACAACAGGCCGCGCACCACCAGCAAGCGTCGGCTCGGTGAGGACCAGGCCCGCTGGATCAGACGCGTGCGTCCCGCTGCGAACACGACGGCGACCACCACCAGGGCGCGCCAGAACAGAATGGTCACCACCGAGTAATCAGCCACCAGCCACTTGATGACCGCGTCCTGCAACGCCAGGAACGCGTAGCCCAAGGTGCACAGGCCAATGCCCTGCAACGAACGGTCAACCCGTGGCGAACTCATTAGGCGGACCTGCGCACGGGCGTCCCGCGCCGTTCGGCAAAGGCAAACAGCGCCTCGATCAGGAACGTCAGGCAGACATACACGCCAGCCACCAGCAACAGCGGCTCATAGACCTGCAAGGTCTGCGCCCGAACCACGTTGGCCGCGCCCAGCAAGTCGATCACCGCAATGGTCGAGGCCAGTGCCGTGGACTTGAGCAGCATCACGGTTTCCCCGGCCAGGGTCGGCAGCAGCAGGCGCAACGCCCTTGGCAAGCGCACCCGCAACAAGGACTGACGCGGGGTCATGCCAAACGCCGAAGCGGCTTCCATCTCACCCTTGGGCACCGCCAGCAGGCCACCACGGATCACTTCACCCACATAGGCGCCCACCGACACCACCAGGGCGAACACGATGTACCAGTACCCATCGCGCAGGTACGGCCAGAGAAAACTGCCACGGATCAGCGGAAACTGCGCAAACAGGCTGCCGAGGCCGTAGTAGAAGATGTAGATCTGGATCAACAACGGTGTGCCGCGCGTCACGCTGGTATAGAACAGGCTGACCTTGGCGATCACCTTGTTCTTCGAGATCCGGGCCAGCGCCACCAGCACCGCCAGCGCGTAACCGCACACGCTGGAAACCAGCAGGATGGTGATGGTCGTTTGCAGCCCCCGGCCCAACAGCGCCGCGTATTCAATTGTCCACGCTGGAATCATGTCATTCACTCAGCCAATGGCATCCAGCGACGAATGCGTCGCTCGAGCCGTCCCGACAGGTAGTTGGACAACAGCGTCACTGCGTAATACAACGCGGCGGCCGTCAGGTAGAACAACAGATAGTGACGCGTCGAACCCGCGCCTTGCTTGGCGGTGTAGAGCAATTCGTTGGTGCCGACCACGCTGATCAGCGCGCTGTCCTTGATCAGGTTGATCCACAGGTTGGCCATCCCGGCCATCGCATACGGCGCCATGATCGGCAGCGTGACGCGGTGGAACAGCCCGAAGCCGTGCAGACCGAAAGCCTTCGCCGATTCGATCTGGCCATAGGGAATCGCCTGGATGGCCGCGCGGAAAATCTCCGAGGCGTAAGCGCCCTGCACCAGCCCCAGCACCAGGATCGCCGCCAGCGGACCGCTCAGGTTGACCGCGTCGTATCCGAGGCGGGCCATCAGCGAGTTGAGCAACATGGAACCGACGTAGTACAGGAGCAGAATAAGTAACAGCTCCGGCACCGCCCGGAACAGTGTGGTATAGCCACGGGCGACGGCCGCAATCGGTTTTGGCGCGCCCAGCTTGATACAGGCCACGACCAGGCCGATGGCCAGTCCGACCACAAACGCCCCCGCCGAAATCTGCAGGGTCATCCAGAGTCCCTTGAGCAGCGCCCCGCCCCATCCCTGTTCGGTGAAATTGATCAAATCGAACATTGCTGGCATTTCACTCTCCGGTTAGCAGACATCAACCAACTGACGTGATCCCTGTGGGAGCGAGCCTGCTCGCGAAAAACGTTGACGATGACGCGGTTTAACTGACGAACCGCGTCGCTCTTGCGTTCATCGCGAGCAAGCTCGCTCCTTCAGGAGTTGGGTGCTGCCGTCAGAACGTCGGTTTCACACTGGTACCGAAGTAACTTTGGGAGAGGTCGTCGTAGTCCTTGCTCGCCAGCAGGGTCTTGATCGCCGTATCGAGTTTGGCCTTCAGTTCGGTGTCGTCCTTGCGCAGACCGGCGCCTACACCCTTGCCGAAGATCGGGTCGTAAGGCACCGCGCCGAGGTAGGCCAGGTTGCTGGCAACGGCATCCGGGGTCTTGACGAAGGACGCCATCGCCGTGCCGTCGGCCATCATCAGGTCGATACGTCCGGCGATCAGGTCGGCGTTGGCCGAGTCCTGGGTGTCGTAATACTTAACATCGGCAATTTTTTCGTAGTAGGTCTTCAGGTAGCTGGCGCTGACCGTCGAGTTCTGCACGCCAATGGTCTTGCCCTTGAGGTCATCCGGGTATTTGGTCACGGCAGTGCCCTTCGGCCCGACCAACGCGACAACCGAGTCGTAATAGGCCTTGCTGAAGGCGATCTGTTTTTCCCGCTCCTCGGTCACCGACATCGAAGAGAAAATCACGTCGATCTTCTTCGCCAGCAGCGACGGAATGATCCCGTCCCACGCCACTTCCTTGATCTCGCATTGCGCTTTCATTTCGCTGCACAGCTTGTGGATCAGGTCGACTTCGAAGCCCTTCCACTCACCGTTGGCCTGCTTCTCGGTGTACGGCGGATAGGGTTCGGCGGCGACCGCGAACCTGATGGGCTGCGCTTGGGCCGCGCTCATGCCCGCCAGCAATACGCAGGCCGCGCCGGTCAACCAGTGTGCAAAACGTCGATTTCCCATGATGTATTCCCGTCTTTTTATCTGTTAGCGAGTTTGATGAGCGTTGACGAATTGTCGGCAGCGCTCGCTGCGTGGGTGTACGAACACTTCGTCCGGCGAACCGGTTTCCTCGATCAGTCCTTGATGCAGAAAGGCGACTTTGGAAGAGACATCGCGTGCAAAGGCCATTTCATGGGTCACCAGGATCATGGTCCGGCCTTCTTCGGCGAGAGAGCGGATCACCCGCAGCACTTCCCCGACCAGTTCCGGGTCGAGTGCCGAGGTGGGTTCATCGAACAGCATGACCTTGGGCCGCATGGCCAGGGCCCGGGCGATGGCCACCCGTTGTTGCTGTCCCCCGGAAAGAAACGCCGGGTACTCGTTGCGCTTGGCCGCCAGCCCTACGCGTTCAAGCAAGGCTTCGGCCCGTTCAGTGGCCTCGGCACGGCTTTCACGCAGGACCTGGGTCGGCGCTTCGATCAGGTTTTCCAGCACCGTGCGATGGGGCCAGAGGTTGAAATTCTGGAACACCATGCCCAGGCTTGAGCGGATGCGCACAAGCTGTTTGGCATCGGACACCAACGGCGCACCGGGCCGTGTGTGGTTCAGGTGAATGCTTTCGCCGTCCACCAGAATCCGCCCCTGGTCCGGTACTTCGAGCATGTTGATGCAGCGCAGCAAGGTACTTTTACCCGAGCCGCTGGCGCCGATCAGGGAGATCACCTCGCCCTCGCGTGCTGTCAGGGAGACGCCCTTGAGCACCTCGATATTGCCGAAGCGTTTGTGCAGCTGTTCGACCTGGATCATGGTGCGGCCGGCGACCGGTTCGACCACCGCTGAAGGCGTCTCGCGGCTGATGATCGGACGTGGTGCCTCACCTTTTAGCACCAGGACGAAATCACGAATTCGCTGGCAGGCTTCGGCCAGGCGCTCTTCGCCGAGGGTGAAGGACAGCCGCACAAAACCTTGCGCCGGTTCGCCGAATGCCGCCGCATCCAGTACCGATACCCGCGCCTCGCGCAACAGGCGCCAGGCGAACTCCAGCGACGTCAGGCCGGTGGCGCGTACATCCAGCAAGACGAACATGCCGGCGTCGGGTTTGAGCACTTCGATCCCCGGGCAATCCGATAAACCCGCCACCACCAGATCGCGACGACGGCGATAAATGTCGCGCATGCCGTGGGTCACTTCGTCGTGGGCCTGTACGGCCTTGAGCGCGGCTTCCATGACAAACCCCGGCAAGCCGTAGAGCATGCTCAACACCAGGGTTTCGGCATGCGCCACCAGCGAAGGGTCTGCAACGATCCAGCCAATGCGCCAGCCGGTCATGGCATGGGACTTCGACAGGCTGCCGATCACCACGCACCGCTCGGCCATGCCCGGCAAGGCGGCCAGGCTCAGGTGTTCGCGCTCGAACGCCAGGCTTTCATAGACCTCATCCACCACGACCCACAGATCATGGGCGATGGCCAGGTCGGCGATGGCTTGCAACTCTTCGCGGTTGAGCACCACGCCGGTGGGATTGTTCGGATTGGAAAAGAAAATCGCCTTGGTGCGCGGTGTAATGGCCTTGGCCAGCACCGCCGCGTCGAGGCGGAAATCATCGCCCGCCGCACAGGGCACACGTACCAGCGTGGCGCCGGAGGCCTTGAGGGTGGCCTCGTAGGTCACGTACATCGGATCGAGGGCAATCACCTCGTCACCGGCGCTGAGCAGGCACATCGACGCGACGAACAGCGCATTCTGCGCACCGGCCAGGGCAATCACGTTTGACGCTTGCAGCTCTCGGTCGAACAGCTTGCCGTAGCGCGCGGCGATGGCCTCGCGCAAGGCCAGGCGACCGGCAATTTCGGTGTAGTGGGTATCACCTTCGCGCAGCGCCTGGATGGCGGCGTCGGTGATGAAATCAGGGGTGGGAAAATCCGGGTCGCCGACGCTGAGGATGATCACGTCCTCGCCGCGACGCCGTGCCTCAAACGCCGCATTGTGAATATCCCAGGCAGCAACGCCTTGACCTGAGATCCGCTCAACAAAGGGTGAAAACCGCATGCCAGTGCCTCGTTCGAAATGAAGAAACGCAAGCCCGCAACCAGCCGGGAGAGAAGGTGCAAGGAACATAGCCCAAGCTGAACACTCGTTCAACAGAATACTGGAGAAGGTTCGCGTTCAGCGTAAACAGGTCGTTTTTACGACAGTCGCGGCGTTTTTGCGTACCGGCCAATCCGGGCATGCAGAAGACCGCCGGGCGACTATGCTCCTGTGAAGTTCTCCGGTCGGAAAACAGCCAATGCAATCAAGTGCTTCCCCGCTGACGCGATCCGCACGGCTATGGCTGTGCGGTGTGCTCGTCCTCGGCGGTTGCGTGCGGGTGGGACCGGACTTTCAACCGCCCGGCGAGGCTTGGGTCGATCACTGGAACACCCCCGCGATCGAGCACGCCAGCCAACGCACCCTGCAACCGGATATCCGCCAGTGGTGGCAAGTCTTCGCCGACCCGGTGCTCGACCAGTTGATCGCCGAAGCCGATGCGCACAACTCCAGCCTGAAGATCGCCGGCCTGCGGGTGATGGAGGCTCGCGCGCAGTTAGGCATCGCCCAGAGTGGCCGCTACCCGCAGTTGCAACAGGTCGCCGCCGACAGCGTGTACGTCGACCGTCATCAATCCGGTGGCACTAACCCGGTCGACAGCCAGTTCTGGCAGCACAGCGCGGGGTTCGACGTCGGCTGGGAACTGGATTTCTGGGGCCGTTTCAGCCGGGCCATCGAGTCTTCCGACGCCAGTTACTTCGCCGCCGAGGCCAATTATGAAGACGGCCTCGTGCTGCTGCGGGCGCAAGTGGCAGATACCTACTTTGCCCTGCGCACCACCGAAGCGCGCTTGCGCGTGGCCAAGGACAACGCCCGGCAGCAACTACGCAACTACGAGATCACCGAAAGGCTGTTCAACAGCGGCCAGACCGCCGAGCTCGACCTGCAGGGGGCCAAGACCCAATACCTCGCCACCTTGAGCACCCTCCCTGTCCTGGCAGACCAGTTATCGAGCACCCGCAATGCCCTGACCGTGCTGATCGGGCAGCCACCCGGTGCATTGCCGCAGGTGGTCGAGAGCACCGGGTTGATTCCGTTGGTGGACCGTGCCGTATTGCAGGACGTGCCGGCCAATCTGCTGTTACGCCGCCCCGACGTACGCGCCGCCGAACTGAATGTCGCCGCGCAGTCCGCATTGATTGGCGTGGCCGAAAGCGATTTCTACCCGTCGCTGTCTTTGCTGGGCAGCATCGTCTGGTCAACCGACACCTTGAGCGGCACATCACGCAGTCTCGATCTGGTGGGCGGGCCCAGCCTGCGCTGGAACGTGTTCGACCATGGCCGCATCAGCAACAACGTGCGGGTCCAGGATGCGCGCTTGCAGCAATTGATCGAGGCCTACCGCGACAAGGTGCGCCAGGCGGCACGCGAAGCCGATGACGCCGCCAACGGCTTGACCCATGCCTTGCAGCGCGAACGCATCCTGCGCGAGGCCGAAGGCGCGGCTAAACGCTCGCTGGAGCTGGCCGTCATCCTGTATCGCGAAGGCTATTCGGATTTCCAGCGGGTGCTGGATGCCCAGCGTGCCTTGCTGGAACTGCAAGACAGTTACCTGCTCAGTCGAGGCGATGCGGTGAGTAATGTGATTGCCCTGTACAAGGCCATGGGCGGCGGCTGGTACAGCGCCCAGCCCAGGGTCGACGCGGCCACGCGCCGACAGATGGAACAACGCACCGACTGGGGCGACCTGCTGAACGATCCCCCGGCCGCGCAGCCCGCCTCCCCCCTTGCCCAACCAGGTAATAAACCATGAGTGAAGCCGCCTCCACCCCGCCGCCAGCGGAACCCGCCGCCGACCCGACTAAAAAAGGCGTGAAATGGGTGTTGCTGCTGATTGTCGTGAGCCTGGCCTGGTACCTGCTGGCTGACCGATTCACCCCCTATACCCAGCAGGCACGGGTCGGTGCCTTTGTGATTCCGGTGGCGGCGGAAGTTTCCGGCCGGGTGATTCGCGTCAACGTGCGCAACAACCAGGACGTCAAGGCCGGCGACGTGATTTTCGAGATCGACCCGCAGCCCTACCAGATCGCGGTCGACCGGGCTCGGGCGGATCTCGAATCCACCCGTCGACAAGTCGGCGCCAGCACCGCCGGCATCGCCTCGGCCCAAGCCAACTTGCGCGCCGCGCAGGCCAACGAACTCAAGGCGAGGCAGGACAATCAACGACTGGAAGGCTTGTATCGCGAGGACCCCGGAACCATTTCCGTGCGCCTGCTGGAAGTGTCCCGCGCCAACCGCGAACAGGCCGTCAGCCAGGTCGCCGCCGCCCGCGCCGAAGTGCAGCGCGCCCGCGAGCAGGAAGGCGGCAACGAGGAGTCCAACGCCCTGCTGCGCAGTGCCGCCACCGCTCTGTCGAAAGCCGAACTGGATCTGTCCAACACCCAGGTCCATGCACGCTCGGCCGGCTTGATCACCGACTTGCGCACCGACGTCGGCCAGTTCGCCGCGGCCGGGAACCCGGTGATGACCCTGATTGCGATCCACGACGTCTGGATCAGTGCCGACATGACCGAGAACAACCTCGGCCTGATGCGTCCCGATAGCCCGGTGTTGATCGCACTGGATGCGTTGCCCGGCGAAGTGTTTGCCGGGCGCGTGCGCAGTATCGGTTACGGGGTCAGCGTCGGGCAGCCGACCGCTCCCGGCAGCCTGCCCACGGTGCAGAACAGCCGCGACTGGCTGCGTCCGGCCCAGCGTTTCCCGGTGATCATCGAGTTCTCGCCGGACGCCTTGACCATGCTCAAGGACAACCGTGCCATTCGTGCCGGCGGCCAGGCCGAGGTCATGGCCTTCCCGTCCGAGGGCAATGTCCTCAATCCCCTGGGCCGGATGTTTTTGTGGCTGATGAGCTGGCTGTCCTATGCCTACTAAACGCCCGCCGCGGGTCCAGCGCGCGTTGCGCCTGGCCTGTGGCACCGCACTGTGCCTGGCCGCGAGTTTCGGCCTGGCGTTGCCGATCCCGTTCCTCGCGCCGGTGCTCGGTGCCTTGCTGCTGGTCAGCCTCAATCGTCCGTTACCGTTCAAGGCCGCCCTGGTGCTGGCGGTGACCGCGATGCTGACCACCGGCATTGGCCTGCTGTTGATCCCGATGTTGCGCTACTACGCCTTCAGCGGCGTGCTGTTGATTGGCATCAGCCTGCTGATGGTCTTTCGATATGGCCAACGGGGCGGCAACAATCTGGTCGTCACCTTTCTGGTGATCGGCCTGACCATGATTCCCTCGGCCGGGGTCGTCGATTTCGGTCTGGCAGCAATGGTCATCAAGGCGCTGATCAGTGGCTTGCTGCTGGCCGTGACGATCGGTGCCTTCAGCCACTGGCTGTTCCCCGAACCGGACAATGCCCCGGCACCGCCGCCCGCCGCCGCATTGCCGGAGGCCGACGTCGACCGGGTGGCGTTACGGGCCACCCTGATCGTGATGCCGACCTTCCTGCTGGCGCTGATCGATCCCGCCAGCTACCTGCCGATCGTCCTCAAAGCCGTCAGCCTCGGCCAGCAGAGTTCCAGCACCAACACCCGCGACGCCGCGCGCGAGCTGGTTGGCTCGACGTTGCTCGGTGGTCTGCTGGCGATCCTGTTCTGGAGTGCACTGAGCGTGTTTGTGCATCTGTGGATGTTCTTTTTGTGGATGCTGCTGTTTGCCCTGATCCTTGCGCGCAAGCTCTATGGCCTGAGCCCGGGCCGGCTAAGTCCGGGCTTCTGGCTCAATACCCTGATCACACTGATTATCCTGTTGGGGCAGTCGGTTCAGGACAGCCTGCTGGGAAAGGACGTCTACACCGCGTTCGCGATTCGCATGGGGCTGTTTATCGCGGTGACGCTGTATGCGTGTTTGATGGTGTATTGGCTGGATCAGCGACCGGCCACAACAATCAGTGCGAGCCTGCACTGAACTTGTGCCCTGCACTGATCTTGTGACCTGCACTGATCTTGTGACCTGCACTGATCTTGTGAGTTGAACTGACCTTGTGGCGAGGGAGCTTGCTCCCGCTGGACTGCGCAGCAGGCCCTTCTTTTCATGCATCGTAGGGCCACTTCGCGTCCCAGCGAGGCGGTGGTCCCACAAACACCCTTGCCATAAGGCCGGTCTACACCTGCTCAGGGATTAACCTGATACCCCTTGCCCTGCAGGCAGCTCGTATAAGCGGCAGAAGTGGTCGAGGCGTTGGTTTTCTCCTGGGCACGCCGCTCCTGACGCTGGCGCGAACCACCGACCACGGCACCGGCCGCAGCGGTCTGTTTGGCGCGGTCTTGCCGGTAGTCCTGCTTGGTGTTGTCATCGACGCGATCATAGATCTCGTCATGCTGATTTCCGCGCACCTGCGCCGCCGTGGCGCCGGCGGCAGCCCCCACAGCCGCGCCCTTGACCCGTCCACCGGAAGGCGTCGAGGTCGTCGATGTACTACTGGCGGCGATGCTGTTGCATTCATTGATGTCGAGTTGGGTCTGTTGCGAACTCTGGCCCTTCATCGGTACGACCGTTTGTGCCCAACCCTGGACACTGAAAACCGACAATACGACGCACAGGCCGATGGGCGACAATCTGTTCATGATGTCCTCCGGATGGGCGCGAGTGGCCCTCAGAAAGTGTAGATCAGCCCTCCTCGCCAACCTCCATGACCAGACAATTTCCGACCCAGCGCACCGGCACCGCCTCCAGCTGTGCGCCCTTGCACGGCCCGTCGATGCAGTGCCCGTCTTCGAAGCGAAACATCGCACTGTTTTGGGTAGGCACCCAATCCCCTTGTGTGTGGCTTGCCCGCGATGGCGTCAGGCCAGGCAATTTCGATGTCGAATGTGCCGGCCCGCTCGCTGGCAAGCCAGCTCCTAAAGGTCTTGTGGTGTCATTTGGGCAGCGGATACAGCTGTTCATTGAACTGCGAGAGCTTTGGAAACACGAGTGGCTGATCATCACTCAGATGCTGCAACCGCTGCGCATAATCCACCAGAAACTCCCGACGCGCTTCCTCGCTGATGTACGGCACATGCCACGCCACGAACGGTTCCAGCACATCAAAACCAACGTAAGCCAGGGTCCCGCGCAGGATCGGCCGCAGCATGTCCTGCAACGGACCATGAATCGCGTCTTCGCCGAACATGTGTTCGCGGCCACCCAAAGTGACGGTGACCAATGCCTTTTTACCGGCCAGGCCACCTTGGTCATAAAAGCGTTTGCCGCCATAGCAGATGCCGGACACCAGCACCCGGTCGATCCAGCCCTTGAGGATCGCCGGGGTGGAGAACCAGAAGATCGGGAAGTTGAGGATCAGCAGGTCGGCCCACAGCAGTTTGTCCAGTTCGGCCTGGATGTCCGCCGCCAGCGACTGGCTTTTCACCCCCAGGCGTTGCTCCAGGGCGTACACCAGATACTCGGGGTTTTCCCGCGAGGAGAAGTCATCGGCGCTGGCCACCGGGTTCCAGTTCATTTTGTACAGGTCGCTGACCTGCACTTCATGGCCCTGGGCTTCAAGGGTCGCGACCGCTTGATCGCGTAAAGCCGCGGTGAAGGATTGTGGCTCTGGATGAGCGTGGACGATCAGTACTTTCATGGTGATTCCTTAGACTTTTTCCAGCGTAGGGTTTGAATTCGGGAGTGCGCGGCTGGCCAGCAAGCGGTCGAGCCAGTCGGGGTCCATTTGCGGTTCGGACGAAAACAGCAGTCCGGTGTAATCCTGGTGCGGCGGGGTGAAAATCTTGCTGCGTGAGCCGTGGTCGACCACCCTGCCCCGCTGCATCACCAGCACTTCATCGGCAATCGCGCGCACGGTCGCAACGTCGTGGGTGATGAACAGGTAGGCCACGCCCAGCTGTTGCTGAATACGATTGAGCAGTTTGAGCACGCCTTCGGCCACCAGTTGATCCAGTGCCGAGGTGACTTCGTCGCAGATAATCAACTGCGGGTCGGCTGCCAGTGCCCGGGCGATACAGATCCGTTGCTTTTGCCCACCGGACAGTTCCCGGGGCTGACGCTCCATGAAGGTGGCCGGGTCGAGCTCGATCATCTCCAGCAACTCGGCCACCCGCGCACGCATGGCCTTGCCCTTGAGCCCCAGGTAAAAGGTCAGCGGCCGCCCGATGATATCGACGATGCGCTGGCGTGGGTTCAGCGCCGTGTCGGGAATCTGATAAATCATCTGGACGCGCCGCAGCTGCTCCTTGCTGCGCTGGCGAAAGTCCGCCGGCAGTGGCTGGCCGTCATACAGCACCTGGCCCGAGGTCGGCGGCAGCAGACCGGTAATCAGTCGCGCGGTGGAGCTTTTGCCGCTGCCGGATTCGCCGATGACCGCCAGGGTCTGGCCACGGTACAGCTTCAGCGAAACGTCATGCAGCACCGGCTGACGACCGTAACTGGCGCAACTGTTGCGCAGTTCAAGCAGCGGCTGTTCCTGTTGTGGACACTCCTTGGGCTCGGTGCGGAAACTGCGTACTGCCCACAACGACTTGGTGTAGTCCTGCTGCGGATCGCCGAGCATCTTGCGGGTCTCGGCCTCTTCCACAAGCTTGCCGTGGCGCAGCACCATGATGCGGTCGGCCATCTGCGCCACCACCGCCAGGTCGTGGCTGATATAGATGGCCGCGCTGCCGTAGGTTTTCACCGCATCGCGAATCGCCGCCAGCACTTCGATCTGGGTGGTGACGTCCAGCGCGGTGGTCGGCTCGTCGAAGATGATCAGGTCGGGATGGCAAGCCATGGCCATCGCCGTCATCACCCGCTGCAACTGACCGCCGGAGACCTGGTGCGGATAACGCTGGCCGATCTGTTCGGGATTGGGCAGGCGTAGCACGCGGTACAGTTCCACGGCTTCAGCCATGGCCTGTGAGCGGCTCATGCCGCCATTTTTCACCGCCGTTTCGACATGCTGGTCGATCAGTCGATGGGCCGGGTTGAACGAAGCGGCCGCGCTTTGTGCGACGTAGGCGATGCGCAAGCCGCGCAACTTGCGCAGGGCTTCGGGTTTGGCCTTGAGCAGATCGATGCCGTCGAAATGCACCGAACCACCGGTAATCTTGCAGCCGTCACGGGTGTAGCCCATGGCCGACAGGCCGAGGGTCGACTTGCCCGCTCCCGACTCGCCGATCAGCCCCAGCACTTCGCCGCGCTGAAGGGTCAGGTCGATGCCCTTGATCAGCGGATGCCAAGCGTCTTCGTAGTGACCTTCGATATGCAGGTTGCGGATTTCCAGCAAAGGTTTGGAGGTCGTCATGTTCAGCATTCCTTGAGGCCGCTGGATTTATGCAGCATCCAGTCGACGACGAAGTTGACGCTGACCGTGATCAATGCCACGGCCAGGGCAGGCAGCAACGGGCTGATGTCGCCGAAGGTAATCAGTACGGCGTTGTCGCGCACCATGCTGCCCCAGTCGGCGGTGGGCGGTTGAATGCCCAAGCCGAGGAATGACAGCGCACTGATGAACAAAAACACAAAGCAGAACCGCAGGCCGAACTCGGCAATCAACGGTGCCGCCGCGTTCGGCAACACTTCGCGGGTCACCAGCCACCACAGGCCTTCCCCCCGCAGGCGCGCCGCTTCGACGAAGTCCTGGACCACGACGTTCATTGCCACCGCCCGGGACAGGCGAAACACCCGGGTCGCATCCAGCAGCGCGATCACCAGCACCAACGAGGTCGCCGTGGTGCCGACCACACTGAGAATCAGCAAGGCAAAAATCAGCTGCGGAATCGCCATCAGGATGTCCACCACCCGCGACAGCCCCTGATCGATCGCACCGCCCTTGATCGCCGCGACCAGGCCGCTCAAGCCACCGAGCAGGAACGCCAGCACCGTGGTGAGGAAGGCAATGCCCAGGGTATTGCGCGCGCCGTAGACCAGGCGGCTGAACATGTCGCGCCCCAGGTTATCGGTGCCCAACAGAAACGGCCCGCCCCACGGCGCGAAGCCCTCGCCTACCACCTGGGTTTCGCCGAAGGGCGCCAGTACCGGGGCGAACAGCGCCACCAGGATGTACACAACGATCACCAGCAATCCGAACTTGGCGCTCAGCGGCGCCCGGAGCATTTGTTTAAGCAAGCTCATGGTCTACCCCTTTGGATGCATCAGGCGTGGGTTGCTGGCAATCGACAGCACATCGGCGCTGGTATTGAGCAGGATGTAGGTCGCCGCGAAGATCAGGCTGCAGGCCTGCACCACCGGGATATCGCGCTTGGCCACCGAGTCCACCAGCAACTGGCCGAGGCCGGGATAGACAAACACCACTTCGACCACCACCACGCCCACCACCAGGTACGCCAGGTTCAGCGCTACCACGTTGACGATCGGTGCCAGGGCATTGGGCAAGGCATGGCGAAAGATGATCCGCGACTGGCTGATACCCTTGAGCCGGGCCATTTCGATGTAGGGGCTGGCCAGCAGGTTGATCAGCGAGGCGCGGGTCATGCGCATCATTTGCGCGATCACCACCAGGCTCAGGGTCGCCACGGGCAGCACCGAGCGCTCCAGAATCGTGCCGAGGGACGCATCCGGCGCGAGATTGGAAATGCTCGGGAACCAGTTGAGCTTCACCGCGAACACCAGGATCAGGATGTAGGCGACGAAAAACTCGGGAAACGACACCGCACTCAGTGCCGAGGTGTTGAGCAAACGGTCGAACCAGCTGTTGCGGTACAACGCCGCGAGCATCCCCAACAGCAACGCCAACGGCACCGACACCATGGCCGCCAGCAACGCCAGACTGAAGGTGTTGCCCAGTCGCGCGCCCACCAACTCAGCGATGGGTCGCTGGTTGGCCAGGGAGACACCGAGGTCGCCTTGCAACAGGCTCCAGATCCAGTGCCCGAAGCGGGTCAGGGGCGGCATGTCCAGCCCCAGTTGCGCACGGAACGCCGCCACGGTTTCCGGGGTGGCGGATTGGCCGAGCATGGCCTGGGCGATATCACCCGGGAGCATGCCGACCGCGAGAAAAATGATCACTGATACCGCAAACAGCGATAACAGCCCCAATGCCAAACGCTGAAGTAGCAACCTGAAAATACTATTCACCGCGCAGTTCCTTACGAAGACCACCATTTCCAACTGTAGGAGCGAGCCTGCTCGCGATGGACGTCAACGATGACGCGGACAGTCTGAGTATCCGCGTTGCCTTGACCTTTCTCGCGAGCAGGGCTCGCTCCTACAGGGGTTCTTCATCTTTGCCGAACGCTTACGCCTGCCACCAGCGCTCGATTACCCGCAGCCCATCCAGCTCGCCGTAAGGCGCGGTCTGCCCGCCGTGCGCGACCCTGTTGGAGCGCGCCGCCACGGAACTGGCGAACAGCGGCACGATTGCCCCGCCATCATCCCGGCACAGCGACTGCATTTCGTTGTACATCTCGCGGCGCAGCGGGTCGTTCATCTCGCCACGGGCAGCGTTGAGCAGTTGATTGAAGCGCGGGTTGTCCCAATGGGTTTCGTTCCATGCCGCGCCCTTGGCGTAACCGATGCTGAACATGCGGTCGGCGGTCAGGCTGCTGTACCAGAACGACGTGGTGAAAGGTTGCTTCATCCACACGTTGGTGAAGAAGCCATCGGCCGGCTCGCGTACCACGTCTATGTCGATCCCGGCTGCGCGGGCTTGCTCCTTGAACAGCACCGAGGCATCGACGGCGCCGGTGTACGCCGCGTCCGAGGCTTGCAGGCGCACCTTGAGCGAATCCATGCCGGCCTTTTTCAGGTAGAAACGCGATTTGTCCGGATCGTAGCTGCGTTGTTCCAGTGTCGTGTTGATGAAGCGGCTGCCGGGCTGGATCGGGTGATCGTTGCCCACCAGGCCATAGCCGTACAGCACCGAGGCCAGCAGGGTTTCACGGTTGATTGCGTGCTTCATCGCCATGCGCACGTCATTGTTCTGGAACAGCGGACTGTCGGTGAGCATCGGGAAGGTGTAGTGCTGCGCGCCCTTGGTTTCTTCGATGACCAGGTTCGGATTGCGCTTGAGCAGGGCCACGGTTTTCAGGTCGACTTTGTTGATCACGTCCACTTGCCCGGTGACCAACGCGTTGATTCGCGCGGCGCCGTCGCCAATGGCGATCAGTTCGGCGCTGGCGAAGTGCGCCCGCCCCGCTTTCCAGTAATCCGGGCTGCGTTCCAGGGTCATGCGCACACCCGGTTCGAAGCTCTTCAGCCGATAACCGCCAGTGCCGACACCGGCCTGCCAGTCCGGCACGCCGTCCTTGCTCGGCATGATCACCAGATGGTAATCGGCGACCACGTAGGTGAAATCGGCGTTGCCCGAATGCAGCTCGAACACCACGCTGTCGCTGCCGTTGGCACTGACCTTGGCCACATCGCCCAATACGGTCTTGGCCGCCGAGCTGGATTTTTCCCCGAGGTGATGCTGGATCGAGGCGACCACATCGTCGGCGGTCAGGGTCTTGCCGTTGTGGAAGGTCACGCCCTGGCGCAATTTGAAGGTCCAGACTCGGGCGTCCGGGGTCGAGGTCCAGCTTTCAGCCAGCTCGGGGATCGCCGAGCCGTCGACGGCAATTTCGGTCAGGGTGTTATAGATCGCCGAGAACCCGACGAAGGTGAAGGTATCGACCCAGGAGCCAGGGTCTTTCGAGTCGGTGGTGCTGGCACCGGCCAGACCCAGGCGCAGCACGCCACCTGGCTTGGGCGTCGCCTCTGCCGCCATGGCACCGAATGGCAGGCCCATGGAGTACGCGCCGGCAACCGCCGCGGCAGTCGCGCTGTACTTGAGAAAGTCGCGACGCGCAAAGCTGAATTCATGGTTCGCTTGAGTAATCTTGTTTTTGTTATCGCTCATTGCATTGCCTCTGATTGAAAGCTAAGGAAATACCCGTTCAAAACCACGCGAAACACCGGGCCATGGCCCGGTGCAAACACCCTTTGAATCCTTTACCGTCACACCTGGATCGCCTTCACTTCGACGAATTCGTTAAGCCCCTCTTCCCCCCACTCCCGTCCGTTGCCGGATTGCTTGTAGCCGCCGAACGGCGCCTGATAGTTGAAGGCCGCGCCATTGAGGAAGCATTGGCCCGCCCGCAGTTGCCGCCCCAGTTGCAAGGCGCGCTCGCGGCTGCCGGCCCAGACGCCGCTGGACAGGCCGAACGGCGAGTCATTGGCGATCTGGATCGCCTGTGCCTCATCCGCATAGGGAATCAGGCACAGCACCGGGCCAAAGATTTCTTCCTGGGCAATGCGCATACGGTTATCGACATCGGCAAACAGCGTCGGGCGAACGTAATAACCGCGCTCGAAGTCCGGCGCCGAATCACCACCGCAGAGCAACCGCGCGCCTTCGGACTGACCGAGGCGGATGTACTCCTCAACGGTGCGACGCTGCCCCGCCGAACACATCGGGCCGAGGAAACTCTGCGGATCGAGCGGATCGCCCATGCGCAGGCTCAGGGTCTCGGCCATGGCCAGTTCGAGCGCTTCGGCATAACGGCTGGCCGGCAGCAACATGCGTGTCAGCGCAGTGCAGGTCTGCCCGGAGTTGATCATCACGTCCTGTACGCCATAACGCACCGCTGCCGCGAGATCCGCATCCTCGGCGATCAGCAACGGTGACTTGCCACCCAGCTCCAGGCACACCCGCTTCACCGATGGCGCCGCTGCCTGGGCAACGCGCACACCCGCGCCGGTAGAACCGGTGAACGACACCATGTCGACGTCCGGGTGCCTGGACAGGGCTTCGCCGACCTTGGAGCCCGGCCCGCTGACCAGGTTGAACACCCCGGCAGGCAGGCCGATATCCTCAATCATCTGCGCCAGCAGAAACGCGTGCAGCGGCGTTTCCTGGCTCGGCTTGACCACCACCGTGCAACCGGCGGCCAAGGCCGGCGCGAGCTTGCCGATCAACTGGTGCAGGGGGTAATTCCATGGGTTGATGAACGCACAGACGCCAACCGCTTCGCGGATCACCAGCGAGTTGCCGACTTCACGCACCTCGTCCATCAAGCTGGCGAGTTCGATGTACTGCTCCAGGCCGATGATCGGCCCGTCCACCTGCACCGAACGGCTCCACTGCACCGGCATCCCCAGTTCAGTGGTGATCACGGCGGCCATTTCATCGGCGCGGGTGCGCAATTGTTCGGCCAGCGCCCGGATGTAACCGGCACGCACACTGGACGGCGTCCGCGACCATGGCCCGAAGGCACGACGGGCAGCGGCGACAGCGTTGTCGACATCGCGCTCATCACCCAAGGGCACGCGGCCGGCGACTTCTTCGGTGGCCGGGTTGATCACCTCGGCGATGCCCTGCCCCGACGGGATTTGCCAGCGTCCATCAATAAACAGTGCCTTGTGATCAAGCATGAACCTGAGCCTCCATCAGTTCCTGGGCGCAACGGGCGATGCGCTGGCAGGCATCGCGCAACGGCGCCGCCCCCACCACCAGCCCGAGGCGAATGTGTCCGGCGGCGCTCGGGCCGAAGGCTTCGCCGGCCAGCACCGATACGCCGTGGCGATCGAGCAGACGGTCGGCGAATGCCTGGGCACTGAGGCCGGTTTCGCGGATATCGACCATCACGAACATGCCGCCATCGGGCTTCAGCGCACGCACGCCGGGGCAATCGGCCAGGCTTTCGCACACCAGATCACGGCGCTGCCGATAGGCTTCGCGCATGGCTTCCAGTTCCGGTAACTGGCTCTCCAGTGCCACCACGGCGGCGTCCTGGATAAACTCCGGCGAGCCGTAGAGCATGCACAGCGCCAGGTTTTCCAGGTGCGCGGACAAAGACAGCGGCGCCACCACCCAACCCACGCGCCAACCGGTCATGGCATGGGATTTCGACAGGCTGTTGAGGGTCGCGGTGCGCTCGGCCATGCCCGGCAGACTCGCCGGGCTGATATGTTCGCCGTCAAACAGCAGCTCGCTGTAGACCTCATCGGAAATTAGCCACAGATCGTGGGCGATGCACAGTTCCGCCAAGGCTACCCAGGTGCTGCGCGGCAGGCTCGCGCCGGACGGGTTGTGCGGGCTGTTCAGCGCCAGGGCGCGGGTCCTTGGCGTGATGCGGGCGGCGACGTCTTCGGGCAGTACGCGAAAGCCGTTTTCCGAGCGCACCGGCACCGGCACGACCTTGGCCCCGCAAGCACCGAACACGGCTTCGTAGGTGACATACATCGGCTCGGCGACGATCACTTCATCGCCAGGGTTGAGCACGCACTGAGCGACGCTGAACAGTGCGCACTGCGCCCCGGCCAGCACCGTGACCTCATCCGCCGACACCGACTGCCCGCTACGTTGCCCGTGGCGTTTGGCGATGGCTTCACGCAGGGCACGCTTGCCGCGCACCTCCGCGTAGTGGGTGTTGCCGGACAACAGGCTGTCGATGGCGCCCTGGACGATGGGTTGCGGCGTGTCGAAATCGGGGTCGCCAACCGACAGCAACAAGATGTCCTTGCCTTGCTCCAGCATGGCCAGCGCACGGTAGTGAATATCCCAGGCGGCGGCGCCGTCACCGGCGATGCGTTGAGTCAGATCGGAAAAGCGCATGGCCCTATTCCCTCCAGTAAAGGTTGAACATCAGCGAACGCAGGCATGCTTGAGTTCGATCAGGGTGACGCCGTTGCGATTGAAGCCATGGCGCAGGTCGGTTTGCAGTTCCGCAAGGTTCTGCGGCTGCGTCACAGTGCAACCGAAGGCACGGCCCAGCGCAGCGAAATCCGGGTTGCGCGGTAGCACGCCGATGGGTTCGATATCCAGGCCGATCATGTCGTCGCGAATCTGCCCCAGGGCGTCGTTGTTCCACAGCAACACCACCAGTGGGCTGTCCAGCTCCTCGACTGCCGTCGCCAGTTCCTGCGCGGTGTAGAGGAAACCGCCATCCCCCACCAGCACCAGGCCCGGCCGTTGCGGTGCACCGAACTTGGCGCCGATACCGGCTGGCAAGCCGTAGCCCAGGGTGCCGTAGCCGGTCGGGTGCAACCAGCTGCGGGTGGCCGCGCTGGCGAAGGCGTAGTTGCCGGTGTATGCCAGCTGGGTCATGTCGGTGCTGATGAAGGCGTTGGCCGGCAGTTCGGCGGCAATGCGCTGCAGAATCGCCTGATGGATCGACTGCAACGGGCCATGGCCGGCCTGGATGGCTTCACGCAATGCCGCGACTTTGGCAATCGCGGCACCGGCGTCGCGGACATCCGGCGACAGGCGTTCCAGTACGGCGGCCAGGGTCTGTTGTGCATCACCCTGCAACGCCACGGCGCATGGGTAGAAGTCGTTGAACTTGCGCGGATCGATGTCGACCCGCAGCAGTTCGGCGTTGAGTGGCAGGCGTTCGCGCCAGAAATCGGTGTCGGCCATTTCCGTACCGACCGCCAGTACCACGTCGGCTTCGGCGATCAGGTTCCAGCCTGGTTCCACGCACAGCGACGAGCCGGCATTCAACGGTGCGTCCGGTGGCAGCAAGCCTTTACCGGCGACGCTGGTGAACAGCGGCGCGGCCAGTCGGGTGCTCAGTTCGGCCAGTTCTTGTGCGGCATTCAGCGCGCCACCACCGGCGATGATCATTGGCCGTTTGGCGCCGTGCAGCCTGGCGACCGCCTCGTCCAGTGCGGAAGCGGCTGGCGTACCGCGACCGGGGCGACGCACCACGTCATTGCTCCAGTCGCGAGCCACCGGTGCCGACAGCACGTCCAGCGGCACCGAGATGTGCACCGGGCGCGGACGCTCGCTGTCGAACACCGCGTAGGCGCGGGCAATCAGCTCCGGAAGGTCTTCGGCGGTCAGCGCCACCGCCGAGAACGCGGTGATGGGCGCGGTCATGGCGCGCTGGTCCTGGCACTCGTGCAGGCTGCCCCAGCCCTTGCCGAGGCTGGCGCTGTGGTTGACGCTGGAAATCACCAGCATCGGAATCGAGTCAGCGTAGGCCTGGCCGATACCAGTGGCGGCGTTGGTCACGCCAGGACCGGTGATGATGAAGCAGACGCCGGGTTTACCGCTGACCCGGGCGTAGCCGTCGGCCATGAAACTGGCGCCCTGTTCATGCCGGGTCAGCACATGACGAATGCCGCTGCCAGGCAAGCCGCGATACAGCTCCAGGGTATGGACGCCGGGAATGCCGAACACAGTGTCGACGCCATAATTGGCCAGCAGACGCACCAGCGCCTGGCCACCGGTCAAGGTTTTGCTTTGCATGTTCAGTTCCTCATTCATGGCCGAGGCGAATCAACGCGTCGACGGCAGTCGTGCCCTGGGCACCGACCAACAATGGGTTCACATCGAGTTCGAGCAATTGCGCGGCGTTTTCGCAGGCGTAGTCGGCCACGGCACGGATCGCCGCGACCAGCGCGTCGAGATCCGCCGCTTCGCGACCACGGAAGCCTTGCAGCAATGCCGCGCTGCGCAGGCTCAGCAACGCTTGGCGAATGGCTCCGTCAGTGGTCGGTAGCAACAGGCTGCGACTGTCCTTGAGCAGTTCCACCAGAATGCCGCCAGCGCCAATCACCAGCGCCAGGCCGAAGTCGTTTTCACGCTTGATGCCGACAATCAGTTCGGCCAGTGGCGGCTTGGCCATTGGCTCCAGCAGCAACCGATCGAATGCCACGCCCGGTGCGTACACGGCAATGCTCGCGCGCATTTTTTCCAGTGCCGCGCTCAGGGCCACGTCGTCCTTGAGGTTCAGCGCCACGGCGCCGGCCTCGGTTTTGTGCGGCAATTGGGCGCTGACGGCTTTGAGCACCAGCGGATAACCCAGGGCTTTGGCATCTTGCAGTGCCCGGTCCGGGGCGCTCAGTACGCCGTTGGGGGTAGGCAGACCGAATTCGCGCAAGGCCTGCTTGGCGTCCCATTCGTTGAGTAAACGGCCTTCGCCTTGCAGGGCTTGCGGGCACAGCGGCACCAGCGCCGATTCACCCAGGGCCAACAGGGCCTCACGGTTGCGCTGGTAATTGGCAATGCGTCCCCAAGCCGCCAGGCCGTCTTCAACACCCTGCAATGCCGCGACGCCCTGCTCATGCAGACGCTCGCGAGCGTGGGCCGGCAGCAACTCGGGGAACGCCGAGGTGACGAATCCGGTTTTGCCGTGGCGCACCAGCGCCTTGCAGTAGAGGTCCAGCAGCAGGTCACATTCCTTGCGTTCGCCGGTGAACTCGGACGGGTAGTCGAGCACCAGCATCGCGGCATCGGCTTCAGTGCGCAGGGCGCTGTCGAGCATGCGGTTCAGTGCCTCGCCATCGCCCCAGATCGCCGTGGTGAAATCCAGCGGGTTGACCAGGTTGGCGTAGCTGGGCAGTACTTGCGCCAGCTCGCCGGTTTGACCCGCGTCGAGCTTGGGTAGCGCCAGTTCATTGCGCTCGGCGTAGTCGGCGATCAGCCCGGCGTCGCCCCCGGAACAGGCCAGCGCGATCAGGCTATTGCCCGCCGGCAGGTTGCCGCAGGCGGCGGCTTTCAGGGTTTCGACAAAGCTCACCGGGCCGCTGACGCGGATCACGCCGAGACGTGCGAACAGCGCGTCGTACAGCGCATCGGAGCCGGACAGCGAACTGGTGTGACTCAGGGCCAGCTCGGCACCGATCTGCGACACGCCGGTTTTCAAGGCAATGATCGGCACGCCCTTTTCCAGCGCCTTGTGCGCAGCGCAGGCGAAACCCGGTACGTTCTTCAAACCTTCCAGGTGCAGACCGATGGCGGTAACCCGTGGCTCATCGAGCAGCACATCCATCAACTCGGCCACCCCCAATTGCGCCTGATTGCCCACCGAGGCCATGTAGGCCACGGGCAGCGAACGGTCGCTCATGGACAGGTTGTAGGCAAAGTTGCCGCTCTGGGTCAGCACCGCCACGCCCTTCTCCACCGCTTTACCGCCATGGGCCACCGGCCACAGCGCGCAGCTGTGCAGGTAATCGAGCAGGCCGTAGCAGTTGGGGCCGAGCAAGGCCATATCGCCAGCGACTTCGAGCAGTTGCTCTTGTAGGGCCAGGCCTTCAGCGCCGGTTTCGGCGAACCCCGAGGCGTAGCAGATCGCGCCGCCGGTACCGATGGCGGCCAGTTCGGCCACGCAGGTCAGGGTCAGGTCACGGTTGGTCGCAATGAACACCGCGTCCGGGCCGCACGGCAGGTCGGCCACGCTGCGCACACACGGCACGCCTTCGAGGCTCTCGTGCTGCGGATTGATCAGCCACATCTGCCCTGGGTAACCACCCTCGGCGCAACGCTTGAGGGCGCGGGCCATGCTGCGGCCACCAACGAACGCCACGTGGCGCGGCGCGAGCATGCGTTTGAGGTTGTCACGAATAGTCTGGGACATAAGTATTCTCCGGACCGATCAGCGCAGCAGCGGCCGCAGCAGCTCGCGGGAAATGATGTGGCGCTGGATTTCCGAGGTGCCTTCCCAGATCCGTTCGATCCGCGCGTTGCGCCAGATGCGCTCCACCGGACCTTCGTCCATCAGGCCCATGCCGCCGAAAATCTGCACCGCTTCATCGGCGGTACGCCCCAGTACTTCGCTGGCAAACAGCTTGGCCATGCCGGCCTCGCCATCGGTCATGGTGCCCTGGTCCATTTTCCACGCGGTGTGCAGGGTCAGCAGTTCGGCCGCGCGAATTTGCGTGGCCATGTCCGCCAACTTGAACGAAACGCCTTGGTAGGTGCCGATGGGCTGACCGAACTGCTTGCGGTCAGCCGCCCATTGCAGCGAGACGTCGAGTGCCCGTTGCGCCTGGCCGACGCAGTTGGCCGCCACCATTACCCGTCCGGCAGTCAGCCAGGCGTTGGCCACGTCCCAGCCCTTGCCGACTTCACCGAGCACCTTGGAGGCCGGTACGCGGCAGTCGTCAAAGAACATTTCGAAGGTGTGATAACCACGGTTGCTCACGCACTTGGGACCACGGCGGATGGTCATGCCTGGCGTGTTGCGGTCGACCAGGAACGAGGTCACGGCGTTGCGTTTCTTGCCGTTGTGCTCGTAGGTGTCGGTGACGGCGAAGACGATGGCGAAATCGGCGTGGCCGGCGTGGCTGATGAAGTGCTTGCTGCCATTGAGGACGAAGTCGTCACCGTCGCGCACGGCGCGGGTCTTGATCGCGTTGGCATCGGACCCGGCGCCCGGCTCGGTCAGGGCGAAGCAGTCGATCTTCTCGCCCTGGATGCACGGCAACAGGTAATCGTTGATCTGATCGCCGGTGCAGGCCATGAGGATCTTGGATGGCCGCGCGACGAACACGTGCAGCGCCCAGGAGACCTTCGACAGTTCACGCTCGATCAGCGCCTGGGACAGGTAGTCCAGACCGCCACCACCGACCTCTTCGGGCATGTTGAAGGCGTAGAAACCCGCGGCAATGGCCTTGCCGCGAATCTGCGCGGCGAGCTCCGGGGAGACTTCGTCGGCGCGATCGACTTCGGTTTCATAGGGCAGCAGTTCCTTCTCGACGAAGCTGCGTACCGAGACCACCAACATTTCTTGTTCTTGGGTCAGTTGGAAATTCATGGGTGCTACCTGTGTTCGTTTGCAAAGAGTGGTTAGTGAGGCGGGCTTAGCGACCGATAAAGCGTGCCGGGCGTTTTTCCATGGCGGCGCGCAGCGCTTCGCTGCCGTCTTCGCTGCGTCCGCAGAGCAGGCCAGCGGCCAGTTCCGCTTGCAGTTGCTCGGGCAGGCTGCGGTCGGCACCTTCGCGCATGAGTTTTTTGGTCTGGGCAAAGGCAAAGGTCGGCCCCGCAGCCAGGCGTGTGGCGAGTTCGCCGGCCACGGCCTGCAATTGATCGTCGGCGCACACTTCGCTGACCAGGCCCGCCGCGAGGGCACGGTCGGCGCCCCACAGTTCGTCGAGGAACAACAGGCGCTTGGCCTGCTCGGCACCGATCAGGCGTGGCAGGTGCCAACTGGCGCCGGCGTCCGGCGAGTAGGCCATGCTGGTGTAGCCGGCCTTGAAGCGTGCCGACTGCCCGGCGATGCGCAGGTCGCAGCACAGGGTCAGGTCCATCCCCGCACCGACGGCGGTGCCGTTGATGGCGGCGATGGTCGGCTTTTCCAGGCTGTACAAGCGGGTCATCAGGGCATGGGCGGTTTCGGTCCAGCCGTAGGTTTCCAGCGCGCCACGGGCTTCGGCTTCAGCCCATTCATCGAGGTCGGCACCGGCGCAGAAGCTACGACCGCTACCGGTCAATACCACCACGCGCACCGCTGGGTCAGCGTTGTACGAGTCGAGCAAGGCGTGAAGGTTTTTCAGCGTCGGGATGTCCAGCGCATTGCGCTGAGCCGTGCGATTGAGGGTGATCCAGGCAACGCCTGCTTCGACCTGACTGAGCAGAGAATAGTGAGTAGTCATGCGGGTCCTCGAATTGTTTTGTTTGTCGTGAGGTGTTGCGACTTGGAGCCATACTAAACGACTGTTCAGTAAGCCGGCAATCGGCGAAGAAATGGGCTGTAACAAGTCATAAAACTCGTTAACACATTGTTTTTAATAGGTTTTATGCCTGTCGATAGGGAGTGAGCGAAACCGTTGTTACAACTTCGAACAACTGCCTTTGGCCTCCCAACCAAATCGCATGATGCAAAACAACTGTAGGAGCGAGCCTGCTCGCGATGACGGCAGGACATTCAACATCGCGTTGACTGCCACACCGCTATCGCGAGCAAGCTCGCTCCTACAGGGGGTTGTGCTTGAGTGAATGAATTAAACGCTTGGCAAACTCGGTGCCAGCACTGCCTCGCGGTTGCGATGGAACAGGAAATACGCGCCATAGCACAGGGCGATAAAGCCGAAGCCCCAGTACAGGGATGGACGCTGGGTTTCATCCAGGGCCAGGAACACAAACAGCGAGCAGCACAAGGTGATGCACATCAGCGGCAGTACCGGGAACCACGGGGCGCGGTATTTCAGGTCGCTGAGTTTGCCGCCGTCACGCAGGTAGGCCTTGCGGAACTTGTATTGCGCCAGGGCTATGACAATCCAGGTCACGGTGCCGGACATGCCGCTCACCGCCATCAGCACCATGAACAAGGTGTCGGCCGCGATGAAACTGGTCAGCAGCGACACCAGCGCAAAGCACAGGGTGATGCTCAACGCGCGCAACGGCACGCCACGCTTGCTCAGCGGCGATAGACTTTTCGGCGCCATGCCGGTTTTCGACATCGCCCAGAGGATGCGGGTCGAGGCATACAGGCCGGAGTTACCCACCGACAGAATCGCCGTGAGAATCACGAAGTTCATCAGGTCAGCGGCATAGGGGATGCCGACCATGTCGAACACCTGCACAAACGGACTTTCCATCAGGCCCGCCTGCTGCCACGGCACGATGGCCGAGAGCACGATAATCGCCAGCACGTAGAAAATCAGCACGCGGAACACCACGTTGCGCACGGCGCGCGGGATGCTCTTTTCCGGCTGGTCGGTTTCGCCAGCGGCCACGCCCATGATCTCGCAGCCCTGGAAGGCGTAGACCACAGTCATCATCACCGCGAACACGGCGGACAGGCCGTTGGGGAACAGCGAGTCGCCGATCAGGTTGTTCATCATCGGTGCAGGTGCGCCGCTGCTCAACGGCATCACACCGAAGATCACCAGCACACCGACCACGATAAAGCCGAGAATTGCCGCGACCTTGATCCCCGAGAACCAGTATTCGGCCTCACCGAAGGCGCGGGTCGCCATGGCGTTAATGCCAAACAGCACCACCACGAACAGCGCCGACCAATACCAGATCGGCACCGCCGGAAACCAGCGCGTCATCAACATGCCAGCGGCGGTGAACTCCAGGCCCACGGTGGTGGCCCAGCTCATCCAGTACACCCAGCCGATCATGAAGCCGGTGGCCGGACCGATGAACTTGGTGGCGTGGGTCTGGAACGAACCGGACACCGGCATCTGCACGGACAGCTCGCCCAGGCAGACCATCACCAGGTACATCAGGAAGCCGGCGACCAGGTAGGCCAGAATCGCCCCCACCGGACCGCCTTGATTAATGGTGACGCCAGAGCCCATGAACAGCCCGGTGCCAATCACGCCCCCCAGGGAGAGCATGAAAATGTGCCGGCTTTTGAGGGCACGGGTCAGTTGGATGCCTTTACGGTCGATGTTTTCACTCATGTCGGCACCCTCAGCAATCGGTGAGGGGCGCGGCGCATGACAGGATGTCGTGGCGCGGGGAAGAATCAGCTTTACGGCAATTCATTATTATTATCTCCAATAAGCTTCGAAGACCGCGCTGCGGCGGTTGCGTCGATTATTGGAAAGCCATGTAAGGTCACGTTGTACGTATGGATCGAAGTTGTAGAAAGTCGTAACAAAAATGTACGTCAGCTCTGCAACAGGCGTTCCAGCGCCTGTAGTGCGTGCTTGCAGTGCTCATTGAGCGCAGGCGCCAACTGCCCGATAGCCAATTGATCGTTGATCAGGGCCGTCTCTTCCAGAGATCTCAGAACGCTGGCCAAGGCACGAAAACCCAGGGAGTCGGCGCTTCCCGCCAAACGGTGGGCCAGGTGTGCGATTTCAGTGAAGTCATCGGCTTCAATCGATTCGCGCAGCGCCTCGTGGTGTTGCAGAATCGAGTCGCGCAGCACCGCCAGCAACCCCTGCACTTTCTGCTCGCCGAGCAAGTTACGGTGGGTTTGCAGCAGCGGCCAGTCGATGGCGCCCTCTTCCAGCAGCGGCTTGGGCGTCATCAACTGCCCGCTCATGACCTTGCGCAGCGTGTCCAGATTCAGCGGCTTGGCCAGCACGCCATCCATACCGGCATCCAGATACCCGCGAACCAGCGCCGGTTGCACGCTGGCTGTGAGGGCAAAAATGCGCGCGGTACGATTCGGCCCATCGGCACTGCGGATCCGTTTGCACAACTCGACGCCAGTCATGCCCGGCAGATGCACATCCAGCAGCATCAGATCGAACCGCTGCGCGGCGCATTGCGCCAATGCCTGTTCAGCCTCCTCAGCCAGCCACACCTGGTGGCCGTCCCGTTGCAGCAATCCCTGGACCACTTCGCGATTGAGTGCCACGTCCTCAACCACCAGCACCTTCAATGCCGGACCTGTCACCGTGATCGGTATGGGTGCGGTGACGCCTGCAGCGGGTTGCAACGTCAACTCGAACCAGAAGCAACTGCCCCGCCCCACTTCACTGGTGACGCCGATGCTGCCACCCATTTGCTCGACCAGGTGTTTACAGATCGCCAGCCCCAACCCGGTGCCGCCGAAGCGCTGCGCCACTTCTTCGCTGGCCTGGGTGAAGCGCTCGAAAATCCGCGCCTGCATCGGCGGGGCAATGCCGATGCCGTTGTCGGTGACACTCACCCGCAGACGATCGCCGCCAGTCTCTCCAGACTGCGCGAGCAACGCCACTTCGACGCTGACCTCACCACACTCGGTGAATTTGATCGCGTTGGCCAACAGGTTGCTCAACACCTGCCGCAAGAATTGCTCGGCACCGTGGTGATACTCGGCGATTCGCTGATCGACCCGACACTGCAGGAGGGTGTCGTTATCCAGCGCCTTGGGTTCCAGCAGCGTCAGCACTTCATCGATCAATTGACGAATCGAGAAGTCCACCGGTTCGGGCAGGCTGGCGCCCTCCTCCAGTTTGGCGAAAAACAGCACTTCATTGAGGATGGTCAGCAATCCTTCGCCAGCCTTGTGCAAGGCTTCCAGACGTTTGCCGTCCTGCGGATCGAGGCTGGCGCCGCGCAACAACTCGGCCATACCGAGGATGCCGTTGAGGGGCGTGCGCAACTCATGACTCATGGTCGCCAGGAAGCGTGACTTTGCCAGGTTGGCGGCTTCTGCCTCGTCTTTCGCGCGCATCAGGCTGGCAGTGCGTCGCTCGACCATCTTCAGCAACTCGTCGCGGTTGTCTTGCAAGGCCAGCCGATCGCTTTCACGGCGGTCGATGTCGCTGAGGATCGCCCGGCGCATGTCGTCGAGGGCGTGGGCCACGGTGTCGATTTCGTCTTTGTGGACACTGCGCCGCTTGTGCAGGCGCAGCGGCTCATGCCATTCGCCAGCGGCAATACGCCGGGCGAACTCTGCCATGACTTGCAGGTGCCGGGTAACCAGACGGTAAAACAACCAGGACAGCGCAATCGCAAGACCGCAGAGGAACGCCCCCATCCACAACAAGCTGGTCAGCCCGGTGGCATACAGGCGCTGATACACCGCCCCCAGATCGGTGCTGACTTCCAGTTCACCCAAGTGCCGTAAAGGCCCGGACGGCGGTTGGTAGTCCAGGGCAAAACGTTCGACGCGCAACGGCCCGAGCGGATCCGGGTTGCCTTGCAGCAGGTCGAAGTCGGGGCTGCTCAAGTGCACCCGCGCGACGTCGGAGAAGTCCACCAAGCCGCGCAACTGCACATTCAACTGCTCCTGGTTCAGATCCCACAGGCTGCGCTCCAGGCTCGCCAGATAGCCGGCGCGGATCAGCTCCATGCGCGAGTCGATGTCGCGCATTTCCCGACGATATTCGATGTACAGCTGCACGGTACTGGCGAGCACCGTGAAGCACAGGCTGAACAACAGAATGAACAGCAACAGACGCCGTAACAGGCCACCGGGACGCGGGCGAATCATTGTTCGTTCACCGGCAGGTTGATCATGTCGCGGTAAGTGACTTCGCTTTCATCGAGCAGGCGCTCGATGTCGCCGGCATCGACCATGCGCTGCAGTTGCGCATTGATCTGCGGCATCTGACTGGCCAACGGCGAGCGACGGGAAACCGCGACCCGCAGGTAGTCGACGCTCAGGGCCTTGGGCAACGCGACGATGTCCTGGGCGCCCGCCAGACTTTCGATATAGAGCTGGCCGGTACGGCGCTCCTGGGTGATGAAATCGATGCGCCCGCGAATCAGCTTGCCGAAGTTCTGTCGGCTGTCGGACACCCATTCTATGTTGTCGTTTTGCGCAACCATGCGATCAAATTCCACGCCGTAACTTTCACCGAACAGCAAGCCGCCACGGTAATGGGCCAGGTCTTCCAGGCGTTCGAACTGCACCGGATGTTGGCGATTGATGAACAACGCGACCTCTTCGCGCAGTACTGGCACCGTGGAAAACAGCATGCTTTGTTGCCGTTGCGCGGTGCTGTAGGCCAGCACCACGTCGACCCGGCCTTCGGCGGCATCGAGCAGGCAGCGTTTCCAGTTGCCCAGCACCACGGTTTCGACCTCATAGCCCAGCTCACCGAACAGCTTTTTCACCACACTCGGCGCCAGGCCACGGACCTGTTTGCCATCGCTCCAGGAAATCGGCGGGTAGACCGGATAATCGCAGTAGCGGACCTTTTCCGCGGCCAGGGCGTTGCCCGCCACCAGCGCCAACAGCAACCAGAGCAGTCGCCCCACGGCCGTCACGCCGCCAGGCTGGCAGTGAACAGGTAACCGGCGCCGTGGATGGTGATGATCAACTGCGGCTCGGCCGGGTCGTCGTGCAGTTTGCGGCGCAAGCGACCGACCAGCACGTCGATGGAGCGGTCGTTGGGCACCCATTCGCGGTTGCGGATCTGATCCATCAACTGGTCGCGGCTCAGGGTGTGGCCGCTGTTGCGCAGGAACACGCTGAGCAATTGGTACTCGCCGTGGGTCAGCAGGGTTTCGCTGCCGGAAGGATCGATCAGACGCCGGCGATCGGTGTCCAGCGACCAGTCGGCGAACTGTTTGACGGGCTTGGCGACAGCCGCAACAGGCTGGGGCGTCTGCGCATGACGAACCCGGCGTATCAGGTTTTTCGCCCGGGACACCAGCTCACGTGGATTGAGAGGTTTAATCACGTAGTCATCGGCACCGCATTCCAGGCCGACGATGCGGTCGATTTCATCGTTGCGCCCGGTGATCAGGATGATCCCGACTTCCGAACGCACCCGCAGTTCACGGGTCAGGGTCAGGCCGTCCTTGCCGGGCAAGCGGATATCGAGCATGACCAGGTCTACGGCCTGGCTGGCCAGAAAGGTTTCGGCCAGTTCCGCCGTGGCGGCGCAATGAACTTCGTAGCCTTCCTGGGACAGGTAGGCGTGCAACAGTTCGCGAATCAGCGGATCGTCATCGACGATCAGTACCCGTGGCGTCATGACTGGGGTGTCCTGCCTGTGCCCGAAGGCGCATTTCTTATTAGAGTGTTTTTGTACATCAGCGCCAGAGAGTAGCCATTGCTGAACGACCGATCAACAGTTGCTCGTCTGTACGCAAAAGCGCTGCCGTCCACCGGCCTGCAAACCATCGACCCAGGCCTCGCAAATCTGGATGCCCTGCTCCGGGGTGAAGGTGCCGGGATTGAGTCCGGACTCCAGCCACAGACCGTCGAGCAAGGCACTGAGGCTGATCGCAGCAAGATCGCCATCGAAATTTTCCCAGCCTTCTTCCTGCGCCAGCTCCATCAGCACCTTGCGCAAAATGGCACGGTACTCGCCATAGGAATGATCGTGGGCCTGGTTGATCGCCTCGGCGGTTTTCACCGCGCCCCAGAACGCCAGCCAGGCGTCAATGAGTTGCGGGTCGAGCAATTCGGCGGAAAACGAGCCGCGAAAAAACGCCGACAAGCGTTCGCGAGCATTGGGTGCAGCCTGTTCCATCGCATCGCGCAGCAGGGTCATGACCCGTCCGGTGATCGCCATGTAGGCCTCGGCCACCAGTTCGTCCTTGCCCGAGTAGTGATGGCTGATCAGCCCCACCGAAACCCCGGCCTCGGCGGAAATCTTGCGGATCGAGGCACCCTGAAAACCGTGGCGCTTGAGGCACACCAGCGTCGCCTCGATCAGATTGGCCTTGCGCAACTCCGGTTCCATGCGGGAAAAACGGGCTTCCTGATTCATGGGTGACATGCTCCTGGATTCAATCAAGGGGGCTCGCGCTACGCTTGCAAGCTGAACGACTGTACAGCAAGAGCCTGTCTTGTCTCCAGTCTGGTGTAAGCCTGTGTTCTTGTGGGGGCTGGTTTGCCGGCGAAGGCGTCAGCACATTCAACCTCTACGTTGCCTGACATACCGCCATCGCGAGCAGGCTCGCTTGTACAGTGTTTTTCGGGTGTTCACACATTCCGCGAACTACCACCAAATCCTGTGGGAGCGCGGCTTGCCCGCGATGGCGTCATCCCCGACAGAAGGAGATCCGGATCAATCCCGATACCCCGGAGCCACGCGCTCCAGCAGGCGCAACAACGCCGCCCAGGCCAATTGCATGGCATCCGGGTCGTTCAATTCACCTTCATCCAGCGCTCGGCCAGGGTCATTGAACTGACGCTCGGTGTGCTCACAGACTTCAACCGGTGGCAGTACCAACTCGCCGGCCGCCTGTGCGGCCAGTTGGATTTCGCAGGCTTTTTCCAGGTAATACATGCGCAGAAACGCCTGACTTACGGTTTCGCCAACCGTCAGCAAGCCATGGTTGCGCAGCATCAATACCGGCTTGTCCCCCATGTCTGCCACCAGCCGCTCTTGCTCACCCAAATCCAGCGCCACGCCTTCGTAGTCGTGATAAGCCACCCGACCATAGAACTCCATGGAAATCTGATTCACCGGCAGCAAGCCGCACTTCAACGCGGCCACCGCGCAGCCGGATTTGGTGTGGGTATGCAGCACGCATTGGGCATCTTCACGGGCGCCATGAATCGCGCTGTGAATCACGAAACCGGCCGGGTTCACCGGGTATGGAGACGCCTCCACGGCGTGGCCATTGAGGTCGATTTTCACCAGATTCGATGCCGTGATTTCCTCAAACATCAACCCATAGGGATTGATCAGAAAATGATGTTCCGGCCCGGGAATACGCACCGAGATGTGGGTAAAGATCAGATCGGTCATGCGGTAATGCGCAATCAAGCGGTAACAGGCGGCCAGCTCTTCACGCAGGCGCTGTTCGGTAGCGCTGCGCGCAGGTGCGGCAGTCAGGTGGGTCGCGATTTCGTTCATTGTTGTGGTTCTCCAGGCGGGTCGGCTGCGCAGACAGTAAGGCTGGACGTGCATGAACGTCCAGCCACAGGCCGTTATTTACTGGCCCAGGCGTTAAAACGCTCTTCCAGCTCCTCACCATGGTCAACCCAGAAGCCGACGTCCATCGAGAGCGCCCCCTTGAGGTTCTGCGGCGCCATGATTTCATCGGTGGTTACTCAAGCAGGTGCCCACCGAACTCAAGTCGGTATGGCCCTTTTTTATTGTTGTGAGGTTCGCCCCAAGATGCGGGTGCCATTTCAAGCTACTGCAATGGTCAGTAAAAAAACTAGTTGATTTTTTACTACAGGTAAATTTCTATAGACAAAAATAACAGCACCACATGCCTCTGTAGGAGCGAGCCTGCTCGCGATGGACGTTAACGCTAACGCGCGTTGTCTGGATGAACGCGTCGTCCTCAAGTCCATCGCAAGCAAGCCCGCTCCTACAGGTCAGCCTGCCCGGAGTACCCGCACCATGCCGAGCCCGACCCCAGCCTTCGCACACCTGTTCGAACCCTTGCAGATCCGTGGCAAGCGCCTGAAAAACCGCATCATGTCCAGCGGGCACGACACCTCGATGCCCACCGACAACCTGGTCAACGAACAGTTGATCGCCTATCACCGGGCGCGGGCCGAGGGCGGCGTCGGGCTGATCGTGTTGCAGGTGGCCGGCGTGCATGACAGCGCGCGTTATACCTCCCATGTGCTGATGGCCACCGATGACGCCTGCATCGACGGCTACCGGAAAATCGCGCAAACCTGCCATGCCCACGGCACCGTGGTGTTGTCCCAGGTATTTCATCCGGGGCGGGAAATCATGGAATCCAGCGATGGTTTGCTGGCCGTGGCCTACTCCGCCTCGGCGGTGCCCAACGAGCGGTTCCGGGTGATGCCGCGTGCCCTCGATCAGGGGATGATCGACGAGATCGTCGCCGGTTACGCCGCCGCGGCAAGGCGCCTTCATCAGGCCGGTATCGATGGCGTGGAAGTGGTCGCCAGCCACGGCTACCTGCCGGCGCAATTCATCAACCCACGGGTCAATCGCCGCACCGATGGCTACAACGGTGATCTGGAACAACGCCTGAGCTTCCTGCGTG
Source organism: Pseudomonas sp. TE12234 (assembly GCF_054061835.1). Taxonomy (NCBI): domain Bacteria; kingdom Pseudomonadati; phylum Pseudomonadota; class Gammaproteobacteria; order Pseudomonadales; family Pseudomonadaceae; genus Pseudomonas; species Pseudomonas sp. TE12234. The sequence goes on along the minus strand of NZ_JBSSEP010000009.1, from coordinate 93,304 downwards.
AAGTGATTGCGGCCATTCGCGCCAGCACCGACGAGCAATTCATCGTCGGCCTGCGCATTTCCGCGGACGAGCGCGACCCCGAAGGGCTGACCGAAGACGAATCCCTGGCCGCCGTGCAATCGCTGCAAGCGCAACTGGATTACGTGCACATCGTCGCCGGCACTTCGGCCTCGCTCGGTGGTGCGGTGCATATCGTGCCGCCGATGGCGATCGAGGCCGCCTACCTGGCCAGGGAAGCGGGCACCTTCAAGGCGGGTTTGGACATCCCGTTGTTCGTCACCGGGCGCATCAATCAGCCCCAGGAAGCCGAGCTGATTCTGGCCCGTGGTCAGGCTGACGTGTGCGGCATGACCCGCGCCCTGATCTGTGACCCGCAAATGCCCAACAAGACCGATACCGGCCGCGCTGAAGACGTGCGCGCCTGCATCGCCTGCAATCAGGCGTGCATCGGCCACTTCCACAAGGGCTTGCCGATTTCCTGCATCCAGCACCCGGAAACCGGTCGTGAGTTGATCTTCGGCGAGCGCCGACCCGCGAGCACACGCAAACGCATCATGATTGCCGGCGGAGGCCCGGCCGGAATGAAAGCCGCTGCGGTCGCCGCCCAACGCGGGCATGAGGTGACGCTGTATGAAGCCAGCGCGCAATTGGGCGGTCAGGTGTTGCTGGCGCAGTTGCTGCCACGGCGCAGCGAGTTCGGCGGCGCCAGCACCAATCTGCAACGGGAAATGGAACTGGCTGGCGTGCGCGTGGTGCGCAACACCCGGGTTGACCGCGCCTTGGTCGAACGGGAAAAACCGCACATGGTCATCATCGCCACCGGGGCCGAGCCCTACTGGCCGCACTTCGAACGGGGTGGCGAATTGCAGGTGGTGGATGCCTGGCAGGTATTGCGTGATGAGGTGCAGATCGGCCGGTCGGTGGTGGTGGTCGACTGGCGTTGCGACTGGATCGGCCCCGGCATTGCCGAGCGTCTGACCCGTGCCGGGCATCAGGTGCAACTGGCGGTCAATGGCACCCATTGCGGGGAAAACCTGCCGCTGTACGTACGTGATCAAATGGCCGGCGAGCTGCACAAACTGGGGGTTGCCATCACCCCTTACGCCCGCTTGTACGGCTGCGATGACAACACTGTCTACCTGCAACATACCGCCAGCGGCGAACCGATGCTGATGGAAAACATCGACACCCTGGTGCTGTGCCAGGGCCATCAGCCGGTGGATACCCTGGGCGCCGAACTGCAGGGCCTGGTTGAATTCCGGCGCATCGGCGACTGCCTGGCACCGAGAACGGCCGAAGAAGCGATTTATGAGGGCCTGAAAGTCGCGTGGGAGCTTTGAGGCTGTTTATACTCCGGGGCTTTGACTCTCAATGACTGCTCTTTGCAGGAGCGAGCCCGCTCGCGATGGACGCTGACGATGAAGCGCGTTTTCTGGATAAACGCGGTGTCTTGACGTACATCGCGAGCAGGCTCGCTCCTACAGGGGGCAGAGCGTAGCCACCGGCTCGGGATCGACCATGAGCAACAGCACCACGCCACAACCCGCCACCGGCAGCGCCGAACCGCATTTTCTCGGCACGCGGATTCGCGGCCTGCGCAAGCGCCGGGGCATGACCCTGGCGGAACTGGCGCAACAAAGCGAACTGACCGCCGGCTACATCAGCCAGCTGGAGCGCAACCTCGCCTACCCGTCGATTCCGGCATTGTTCAATATCGCCCGCAGCCTGGGCGTGACCATCCAGTGGTTCTTCGCCAGCGAAGCGGTCACCGCTCCCGAGGACGACGGCATTGTCGTGCGCAAGAACAGTCGTCTGAGCGTGCACTACGAAGACGGGATCATTGACCAGTTGCTGACCCCACAGCCCAGTCAGCACCTGGAAATGCTGCATTCGCGTTTCCCTCCGGGCACCTACAGCCAACAAAGCTACAGCCACGACGGTGAAGAAGCGGGTTACCTGCTCTCGGGGCGTTTCGAGTTGTGGGTCGGCGAGCGCTACTTTCAGCTCAACGAAGGCGACAGTTTCAGCTTCTCCAGCCAGGAGCCTCACCGCTACGGCAACCCTGGCGATGTCGATGCGGTGGTGATCTGGGTGATCACCCCGCCGACCTTCTAACGGCGCCCGCGGCCAGTCGGCTGTGCGGCACTCACACGCTTGAGGGTGTCGCTCGGCAACTCCTTGAACAGCGCGCGATAGCTGCTGGAAAACCGCCCCAGATGCCAGAACGACCAGTGCATCGCCACTTCGGCGACGGTGGTTTGCGACGGCGTGCTGATCAGTAACTCCCGACGGGCGCTGTTAAGGCGACGCAGGCGCAGCCATTGGGTCGGCGCCATGCCGGTGAATGTCTTGAATGCATGCTGCAACTGGCGCAGTGAAACACCGGCGACCTGGGACAACTCCAGCAGATTGAGGTGTTCTTCGGGCGTATCCGCCGCCCATTCCGCGACTCGCTTCATGATCGCCCGCTCCCCCGCCCGGCGCTGCAACGCGCCCTGGTCCAGGCACACGCAGGCGTTATCGAGGATGAACAGGCAATCATCGAGCAACTGCTGGGTCAACGCCTCGCGACTGGGCGGATCGAAAGTCTGCGACAACCGGGTCAGGGTGCCGCTGAGCCAGCGACTGAACAGCGCATTCTGCTGTGAATTGAGCGGGGCCATGAACAGCCCTTCGAGCCTGGCCACATCCAGTGCATGACGCTGCACGAACGCCGGCCCGAACACCACGGCGATTTCCTGGTAGTTCTCCGGGGTGATCCAGATGTTGCGACTTTCTCCATTGAGCACATACAGCGCGTTGTCGCTGCGATCGAAACAGAACGCCAGCGCCCCTTGCGGCGCACTGAAATTCTGCTCGACCCGGGTGTTCATGTGCTCCTCGTAAATCTCCACGCCTTGCAGGTCGAGATAGCGCACCAGACCGGCGAAATGCCCTGGCGACATCTGTTGGTAATGCTGGACCCAACCCGGTGTGGCGCGGATTTGCTCGGCCACGTCGGCGGTGTTGAACGCTTGAACCTGTAACGGATTACACACTGTCATGGGATGACCTGGCGCACTCTTTTGGTGCGCTTTGTGCTGCTTAAAGTGGATAGATGGAAGCGCAAGGCTCGCCCAAGATAGTCGTCAACGCGCTACAGGGGAAGTGTCCGAAAGATGAAATCGGCTTCTCCTGGCGTTAATAAAACCAATAACGAGGTCTTTATGAATGTCCCTTTCGATCAGCTGTTCACTTGGCTGAAAGATCACAAGATTACCGAAGTCGAGTGCGTCGTCAGCGACCTGACCGGCATTGCACGCGGCAAAATCGCACCCACCAACAAGTTCCTGCATGAGCGAGGCATGCGCCTGCCGGAAAGTGTGTTGTTGCAAACGGTAACCGGGGACTTTGTCGACGACGACATCTACTACGACCTGCTCGACCCGGCCGACATCGACATGGTCTGCAAGCCGGTGTCCGACGCGGTGTACGTGGTGCCTTGGGCCATCGAGCCGACCGCCATCGTGATTCACGACACCTTCGACAAATTCGGCAACCCGATCGAGCTGTCGCCACGCAACGTGCTGAAGAAAGTCTTGCAGCTCTACACCGACAAGGGCTGGAAGCCGATTGTCGCGCCGGAAATGGAGTTCTACCTGACCCAGCGCTGCGAAGACCCGGACTTGCCGCTCAAGGCACCGATGGGCCGCTCGGGCCGTGCCGAAAGTGGTCGCCAGTCGTTCTCCATCGATGCCGCCAACGAGTTTGACCCGTTGTTCGAAGACGTCTACGACTGGTGCGAGCTGCAAGGCCTGGATCTCGACACGCTGATCCACGAAGACGGCCCGGCGCAGATGGAAATCAACTTCCGCCATGGTGACGCCCTGGACCTGGCCGACCAGATCACGGTGTTCAAGCGCACCCTGCGCGAAGCCGCGCTCAAGCACAACGTGGCGGCGACCTTCATGGCCAAGCCGATTGGCGATGAGCCCGGCAGCGCCATGCACATTCACCAGAGCGTAGTGGAAATCGCCACCGGCAAGCCGATCTTCGCCGATGAAAACGGCAACATGAGCGAGCTGTTCCTGCACCACATCGGTGGCCTGCAGAAATACATCCCGAAAGTGCTGCCGATGTTCGCGCCGAACGTCAACTCGTTCCGCCGCTTCCTGCCGGATACCTCGGCACCGGTGAACGTTGAGTGGGGCGAAGAAAACCGTACCGTCGGCCTGCGCGTGCCGACCTCCAGCCCGGAGGCGATGCGCGTGGAAAACCGCTTGCCGGGTGCAGACGCCAACCCTTACCTGGCCATCGCCGCCAGTTTGCTCTGCGGTTTCCTCGGCATGGTCGAGGGCGTCGAACCGAGCGCCGGGGTCCAGGGTCGCGCCTATGAGCGTCGCAACCTGCGCCTGCCGATCACCATCGAGGAAGCGCTGTCGCAGATGGAAGAATGCGAGACCGTCAGCCGCTACCTGGGCAGCAAGTTCGTGCGTGGCTATGTCGCGGTCAAACGCGCCGAGCACGAGAACTTCAAGCGGGTCATCAGCTCCTGGGAGCGTGAGTTCCTGATGCTCAGCGTCTAGGAAGATCACACATCCCTGTGGGAGCGGGCTTGCCCGCGATGGCGGCCTGTCAGTCAACGATGATGCTGAATATGCCGGCCCAATCGCGGGCAAGCCCGCTCCCACAGGGGCCGAAGAATCACCTGAAAAAATCCAATAATTCGAAGAGGTGTCGATATGCGTCTATTGAAATCCGTGGTTCCGGTCGCGCTGACTGTTTTGTTCAGCGCCGTTGCCCAGGCTCAGCCACAGGTCAGCGTCTACAACTGGACCGATTACATCGGTGAGACCACCCTCGCCGACTTCCAGGCCAAAACCGGGATCAAGGTGATCTATGACGTTTTCGACTCCAATGAAACCCTGGAAGGAAAACTGCTCGCCGGACGCACCGGGTATGACGTGGTGGTGCCGTCCAACCACTTCCTCGCTCGCCAGGTGAAAGCCGGCGCGTTCCTCAAGATGGATCGCGAGCAATTGCCGAACTTCAAGAACCTCGACCCGAAACTGCTGGCCCTGCTCGAGAAAAACGATCCGGGTAACGCCCACTCGGTGCCGTACCTGTGGGGCACCAACGGCATCGGTTACAACGTCGACAAGGTCAAGCAGGTGCTGGGCATCGACCACATCGACTCCTGGGCCGTGCTGTTCGAACCGGAAAACATCAAGAAGCTCAGCCAGTGCGGCGTGTCCATCATGGACTCGGCGGATGAAGTGTTCCCCGCGGTGCTCAACTACATGGGCATGGACCCGCGCAGCGAAAACCCCGAGGACTTCAAGAAAGCCGAAGCCAAGCTGTTGAGCATCCGTCCGTACGTCACCTACTTCCACTCCTCCAAGTACGTGTCGGACCTGGCCAACGGCGATATCTGCGTCGCATTCGGTTACTCCGGCGATGTGTTCCAGGCCGCCAACCGGGCCAAGGAAGCCAAGAACAACGTGAACATCGCCTACGCCATTCCCAAGGAAGGCGCCAACTTGTGGTTCGACCTGCTGGCCATCCCGGCCGACGCCAGCAATCCGAAAGAAGCCCATGCCTTCATCAATTACCTGCTCGATCCTCAGGTGATCGCCAAGGTCAGCGCCTCGGTCGGCTACGCCAACCCGAACCCGCCCGCCAAGCAGTTCATGGAGGCTGAACTGGTGAACAATCCCGAGGTTTACCCATCCCAGGAAGTGCTCGACAAACTGTACATTTCCACCACCCCGCCGCAGTCGATCATGCGTCTGATGACCCGTTCCTGGAGCAAAGTGAAGTCCAACCAATGAACCAGTACACCCAGGAACACACTCACTCCTACTACGCCGCCTCGGCCAGGGGCATGGCGCCCCGGACCGAGCTGGCCGGGGACCTGGTCGCGGATGTCTGTGTGATTGGCGGCGGCTTCACCGGGGTCAACACCGCCATCGAACTGGCCCAGCGCGGGCTCTCGGTGATCCTGCTGGAAGCCCGGCGGATTGGCTGGGGCGCCAGCGGGCGCAACGGTGGCCAGTTGATCCGCGGCATCGGCCATGACGTCAGCGGTTTTGCCCGGCACATCGGCGCCGACGGCGTGCGTTATCTGGAGCAGGCGGGTATCGAATCAGTGGCACTGGTGGGCCAGCGTATCCGCGAACACGGTATCGACTGCGACCTGCGCTGGGGTTTTTGCGAGCTGGCCAACACCCCGGCGCAGTTCGCCGGCCTGAAAGCCGAATACGCCGGGCTGAAGGAAACGGGTTACGCCCATGAGACCCGCCTGATCGAACCGGGGCAGATCCGTGAGCAGGTGGTGAACTCCGGCGTGTATGCCGGCGGTCTCGTGGACATGGGGTCAGGGCATTTGCACCCACTGAACCTGGTATTGGGCGAGGCGAAAGTCGCCGAGTCCCTGGGCGTACGGATCTTAGAGCAGAGCCCGGTGCTGGAGTTGATCCATGGCAGCACCGTGCAGGTGCGCTGTGCCGGTGGCACGGTGCGCGCCGGCAGCCTGGTGCTGGCCTGCAACGCACACCTGGAAGAACTTGAGCCGAAACTCAGCGGCAAAGTACTGCCGGCGGGCAGCTACATCATCGCCACCGAACCCTTGTCGGCAGAGCTCGCCGCGCAGTTGATACCGCACAACCTGGCCCTGTGCGACCAGAAAGTCGGCCTGGATTACTATCGCTTATCGGCCGACCGGCGCCTGCTGTTCGGCGGTGCCTGCCATTACTCCGGGCGCGATCCGCGGGACATCACAGCCTATATGCGCCCGCAGATGCTCAAGGTCTTCCCGCAACTGGCCAGCGTGCGCATCGATTATCAGTGGGGCGGCATGATCGGCATTACGGCCAATCGTTTCCCGCAGGTCGGGCGCCTGAGTCAGCACCCCAATGTGTTCTACGCCCAGGGTTATTCCGGTCATGGCCTGAACGTGACCCACTGGTGCGCCAAACTGCTGGGCGAAGCGATCCACGCCGGCCAAAGCCATGGTTTTGATGTGTTCAGCGCCGTGCCGCACATGACCTTTCCCGGCGGCCGCGTTCTGCGTTCGCCACTGCTGGCCCTCGGCATGCTGTGGTATCGCACGCGTGAAATGCTGGGTTGAGATTGGCTTCAAGCGCTAAACCAATCCTGTGGTGAGGGCGTTTGCCCCCTCGCCACAGGTATCCGGCTGATCAGCCAACCTTTTTCCGTCCTCAAACAGCCTTTCGATTTGCTCAATCGCGAGGCACTTCTATATTGAGGGTGTGCTCTGAACTTCCTGCCTCCTGTCGAGCTTGGCCAATGGCGACGACTGACCACCTGATCATCTGCGAGCACTGCGACTGTGTGTACGAGAAAGTCACGCTCGCCAAATACCAGAAAACCCTGTGCACCCGCTGCGGCGGTGTGCTGCAGCGCTATAACGGCTTGACACTCCAGCAACGCCTGGCCTTGACCCTTACCGCGTTGATGCTGTGGATTTTCGCCAACTTCTACCCGGTGATGAGCATCAGCCTCAAGGGCCTGAAAAACAGTGCGACGCTCTGGGATTCGGTCATGGCGCTCAGTCTGGGGCCTATCACGTTCATCGCCATGGTGGCAGCCATCGCCATGATCATCGCGCCGATCTTCCAATTGTTGCTGCTGATCTGGGTCCTCGGTTACGCCCTCGCCTCCAGACGCTCACCGGCTTTCAAGTTCTGCATGCGCTGGCTGGAAACCCTGCGCCCCTGGAGCATGCTGGAAGTCTGCCTGTTGGGCGCGATGGTCGCGGTGATCAAACTCGCGGGTTTTCTCGATGTGTTGCCGGGCATCGGTCTGATTGCCCTGGCCATCCTCAGCCTGATGATGATCCGCATCGCCGGGCGCGATATTCGCGAACTGTGGGACATCCTATGACAACGCCTCCGGTCGCCAGCGAACTGGGCCTGTGCCTGTGTCACAGCTGCGGCCTGGCTTGCGACATGACCCACAATCCCCATGAATGCCAACGCTGCGGGGCCCCGCTGCACCGGCGCAAGACCAATTCGTTGACACGCACCTGGGCCTACCTGTTCACATCCCTGGTGTTTTACATCCCGGCCAACCTGTTGCCGGTGATGAACACCAAGATGGTCGGCCATGGCGCTGACAGCACGATCATGAGCGGGGTGCTGGAGTTCTGGGAATCCGGTTCCTGGGACATCGCCCTGATCATCTTTATCGCCAGTATCGCGGTGCCCGGCATCAAGTTCGTGGCCATTACGTTATTGCTGGTGACGGTGCAACGCGACAGCCACTGGGCGCGCAAGGAGCGCTCACAGCTGTACCGCTTCGTCGAGGTCATCGGTTACTGGTCCATGCTCGACGTGATAGTGGTGGCCCTGGTGGCCTCACTGGTGAAGTTTCAGGCCCTGGCCGACATCGAGCCCCGGGCCGGCATTTTGTTCTTTGGCCTGGTGGTGGTGTTCACCATGCTCTCGGCGATGAGTTTCGATCCGCGCCTGATCTGGGATGAGAAACCGCATGCCCCACACAACGAGGAGGTCATGGATGAAGCAGCTAGCCACTGAAGGGGCACAGGTTCCCGGACCGGCACCCATCAAGACCCGCCGTTTCAGCGTATCGCTGGTCTGGATCGTGCCGATTGTCGCGGTGTTGGTGGGCATTTCCCTGGTGGTGCACAGCATCCTGCAGGAGGGGCCGACCATCACCGTCACCTTCAAGACCGGTGACGGCCTGACCGCGAACAAGACCGAGGTCAAATACCGCAACGTGGTGATCGGTCAAGTCACGGACGTGGAACTGAGCAATGACCAGAAGAGCGTCAATGCAACCGTCAAACTGGCCAAGCAGGCGGAAAGCTTTACCCGCGCAGACTCCAAATTCTGGGTGGTGCGCCCAAGAATCGGGGCTGGCGGCGTGTCGGGTATCGATACCCTGTTGTCTGGCGATTACATCGGTGCCGATATCGGCCAGGCCAATGCCCGGGCGAAAAACTTCAAGGGTCTGGAAAACCCGCCCCCCATTACCTATGGCGAGCCGGGCAAGCGCTTCACCCTGCATACCCAGGACCTGGGGTCGCTGGATATCGGCTCTCCGGTGTACTACCGCAAGATCCCGGTCGGCCAGGTCGTCGCCTTTGCCCTGGACCCTGATGGCAAGGGTGTGAACATCGACCTGTTCGTCCACGCCCCCAATGATCAGTACGTCACGGAGAACACCCGCTTCTGGAATGCCAGTGGCGTCGATGTGAGCGTCGGTGCCAACGGCTTTGCGGTCAAGACCGAATCCTTGTCCGCCTTGCTGGTCGGCGGCATTGCCTTCCGTGCGCCTGAATTCAGTCCCGACGACAAGCCGGCCGCGGAGGAATACACCTACGAACTGTTCGAGGACCAGCAAACCGCCCTCGCCCCACCCAATGGCAAGCCACAGTACCTGGCCCTGCGTTTCGATCAGGCGTTGCGCGGGCTAAAGGTTGATGCTCCGGTCGAATTCCAGGGCGTGGAGATTGGCAAGGTGGTCGGAGTCAATCTTGATTTCGACGCGCAAAAACGCAGCTTTCCGATCAATGTCGGGATCGTGATCTACCCGCAACGCCTGGGTCAGGCTCACCAGAAAATGCTCAAAGAGATGAAACATGACCCCAACGATGAAGCCGGCGGTGTGCGGCTGATAGGTTCCTTCGTCGAGAACGGCCTGCGCGCCCAGGCTCGCACCGGCAATCTGCTGACCGGCCAGTTGTACATCGCGCTGGACTTCTACCCGAAAGCGGAAAAAGTCACCTTCGATGCCAACGCGCGACCGGTCATGATTCCAACGATTCCTGGCAGTCTCGAACAACTGCAGGAAAAACTCGAAGCCATGCTCACCAAGATCAACCAGCTGCCGATCGAGCGCATTGCCAGCAATCTCGACAGCAACCTGGTTGAACTGCGCAAAAGCCTGGGGCAGTTCAATGCCAAGACCCTGCCTGGGGTGCATAACACGCTTTCGGACGTCAGCAAGACCCTGCAAACGGCCAACTCGACACTTCAATCTGCCCATTCCACCCTGGCCGATGATTCGCCCCAACGAGAAAAACTGGACCAGACCCTGAATGAACTCGGACGCACCTCACGCTCCTTGCGTGATCTGACGGACTATCTGGGCCGGCACCCGGAATCGCTGATTCGCGGTCGCCCCGACAACGCAGCGCCCATCGATCTGCAAGGACCACCGAGCAAATGACCACAGGAGCATCCCCCATGGTTTTTCCGCTGAAATTTGCGTTGATCGCTACGCTGGCATTGCTCGTTGCCTGTCGCAGCGATCCGATTCAGTTTCACACCCTGACCCCGGCTCAACCGAGCAGCAATACCAGAACCACTACGGATATCCAGATAGAAAGCCTGATCGTTCCACCTCAGGTCGATCGTCCACAGATTGTCGTGCGCCAGGGCAATACGGGCATGGCGATCCTCGAAACCCAGTGGTGGGGAGCGAGTCTGGTGGATGAGTTGCGCAGTGCCCTGCTCGATCAGATGGTCAACAGCAATCCTCAACGCAAAGTCTCGGTGCGGTTGGTGGTGCAGCGTTTTGATTCAATCCCCGGTCAGTACGGGTTGATCGATGTGAAATGGCGTCTGCGCGCCGGCGATGAGATCCTGATGACCTGTCGCAGTACCTTGCAGACGCCATCCGGGCCATCCATAGACGAATTGGTGGCGGCACAACAGACCAACGTCAAACGCCTCGCCGCACTGATCAGCCAGGGCGCCACGGGCACCCGCTCGAGTTGCCCGTCAACCTGATCTCACCCGGTCTCTGCCCGGGACTCAGCGGTGACCGGGTCGCCGTTGAGCTGTTTTTTTGGCTGTTAGTTCAACTGCAACGCCGCTCCAGTAAGAGACAAGCGTTACCAATAACCCACTAATTAGCCGATTGGGGCTTCATTGCATTTTTTTCACATTCATTTCACCCCCCTGACACTTGCACGGATTTAGTTTTCATCGCGACTAAAACGCCCTCTTGGTTACGAGGCAATCATTCAGCGCCGTTCGAATCCTGTTTATCAACAGCCCATTCAAATGCGCCCCGACAGGTGGAAAAAACTTGGTCAACAGCATTTCGCACAAAGGGTCGAAGCCCCCCGTCAAGGCAACGCGCCTGTTCAAATCGCTGCTGGCGTTCGGCGGTGTGCTGCTGGTCACTGCGCTGATGAGCGGTTTTGCCTGGTGGCAACGATCTCCAGTCAACCTGGTGGACGCCGGGACGCAAGCCAGGGCGCAACTGTTGCAACAATGGGCGGCTGGCGAGGTCGTGGTCCTGGTGCGACACGCCGAACGCTGCGACCGCTCGACCAACCCTTGCCTGGGGCCGCCTGACGGTATTACCCGCCTGGGCAGTGAGGCGGCCAAGGCAGTGGGGCAAGGCTTGCAGGGCCTGGGGATGACGCAGGCCGATGTCCTGTCCAGCCCGCTGACCCGCACGATGCAAACTGCACATTACATGTTTGACAAAGATGCGCAGGCCCAGGATTGGCTCGCCACTTGCGGTAAAACCCTGCGCAACGATGTCGTGGCGCACAAGCGGGCCGGACACAATCTGATCCTGGTGACGCACAGCGGCTGCATCGCCGATTTTGAGGCCCAAACCGGTTTTAAACATGCCGCCACCGCTGAATATGGCAGTTCATTGTTTGTTCATATTGCGAACGACGGGCAGCTTCAGGTCGTGGGCATCATCAAGGCACAAGACTGGCACTCGTTATCTGATCAAAAAAGCTGAACAACGATCAGGCTTGTACGGAAGTTGCGAATACAATCAATAGTCCCCAACCATTTATTGAACCCATGCTGAAATCAAATGACACAGAAAAAATTCTGCGCCGTCAGCCAAACATCTAAAAACACCCATAATTCCCGGCAACTTCTGAGCACCAAGGACGAGCAATGACGCACCACCCTTCTTTACCCCGATCCGTAGACGGCCTGCCCCACAACGCCTCCCAGCCAATGCGTTACAGCGAGCGCTGGATCATGCTTGCCCTGGTCGTCGCGTTCGTGGCGTTTTACCTGTTGCCATTGATGACCCATGGCATGTGGATTCCCGACGAAACCCGCTACGCCCAGATCAGTCAGGAAATGCTGCTGAGCGGTAATTGGGTCTCACCGCATTTCATGGGTATCCGTTACTTCGAAAAACCGATTGCCGGTTACTGGATGATTGCCATCGGCCAGGCGGTGTTTGGCGAAAACCTGTTCGGGGTACGGATCGCCTCGGCGGTGAGTACCGGCCTGAGTGTCTTGCTGGTCTACCTGATCAGCCGCCGCCTCTGGAACGATCCGCGCAAAAGTTTTGCGTGCGCGCTGTTCTACATGAGCTTCGGCCTGATCGCCGGCCAGGCCGGGTACGCCAACCTGGACCCGCAGTTCACGTTCTGGGTCAACTTGAGCCTGGTCATGCTGTGGTTTGCCCTCGACAGCCGTACCAGCCGTGGTCGGCTGGGGGCCTGGGTATTATTGGGCTTCGCCTGCGGCATGGGTTTCATGACCAAAGGGTTCCTCGCCTGGCTGTTGCCAGCACTGATCGCGCTGCCTTATATGCTTTGGCAGCGTCGCATCAAGGAATTGTTGGGTTACGGTTCACTGGCGGTACTGGTGGCGGTCATCGTCTGCCTGCCGTGGGTGCTTGCCATCCACCATAGAGAACCGGATTTCTGGAACTTTTTCTTCTGGAACGAGCACGTGCGCCGTTTCGCTGCCGATAACGCACAGCACGCCCGCCCGTGGTGGTTCTACCTGCCGATGCTGGTAGTCTCGAGTCTGCCGTGGGCGGCGCTGTTGCCAACGACATTCATCCAGGCCTGGAAGAACAAGCGCCAACCTGCCTTCGTTTTTCTCCTGCTCTGGCTGTTGTTGCCATTGGCCGTGTTCAGCATGAGCAGCGGCAAACTGCCGACCTACATCATGCCGTGCCTGTTGCCGCTGGCGTTGCTGATGGGACATGCCGTGACTGAGTTGCTGGCCCTGGCACAACGCCGGACGCTTCGCATCAACGGATGGCTGAACGTCGTCATTGCCACCAGCGCATTGCTGGCTTTGCTCTACCTGCAGGCGACCAGGGAGATCTACTCGAATACCGAGATGTTCAGCCTGTCCATGGTTTACATCGTGTTGGTCGGCTGGATTATCGCCAACGCCTTGCAGATCCTGCGCCCCCTGGAGCTTTGGGCGATGCCGGCACTCGGCATCTGGCTGCTGGTCGCGCTGTTGCCGGCCGCCATGCCGAGCCAGATTGTCGACAGCAAAATGCCCGACCGGTTTATCGCCGAGCATCTGGACAGCCTGAAGCAGACCACTTCATTGCTCAGTAATGATCTGGGCGCCGCTTCCGCCCTGTCCTGGCTGGTGAAACGTCCTCAAGTCGATCTCTACAATGTGATCGGCGAGTTGAAATACGGCCTCAGCGACCCGGCCATGGCTTCGCGCAAGGTCACCATGGATAACGTTGGACAATGGATGACCGAGGCGCGCAAAAAGGGCTCGGTCGGCGTCGTCATGCGGGTCAAGAGTGTCGATGAAATCCAGGAAGTCGAGGCACTCCCCGTCGACGGCCAGCGTTTTCAACGCGGCGAACTGGAAATCCTGATCTTCCCGCAAAGTCAGCCCTGACGGCGATTGATATAAAAAACCGAGAACTTCAAATGGGGTTCTCGGTTTTTTGCATATGGGGTGCATGGCTTTCGGGTCAACGGCAGCACCACGCAAGGCATCTTCGAAAAAGCCTGTGCCTGAGCCTTCACCGGCCTTCTCCTCAACGCCAAATGACAGGAATTAACGGTTTTTTTGACGTTTTTTTCTCATTCTCCGCACTACATTCGCCCGCCAAACATGCAAATGATTCCTATTGAACTATGATTCGCGACAACCTATCCTCGTCGACTCCACGTGTTCAATTCCAAAAAGCCGGAGCTGCCACCGCATGATTTCCCGTTTGCCTTCATTCCTGAAAAAAGCCCTGCTGGCCACCGCCCTGGTGAGTGCCGGCCATGTGTATGCGGCCGACAGCGTCGGCATTGTGGTTTACAACGCGCAACACGAAGGCCTGACCAAGGCCTGGGTCGAAGGCTTTACCCAGGAAACCGGTATTCCCGTGACCTTGCGCAATGGTGACGACACCGAGATGGGCAATCAGATCGTGCAGGAAGGCGCCGCGTCACCCGCTGACGTGTTCCTGACAGAAAACTCTCCAGCCATGGTCCTGGTCGATAACGCGGGTCTGTTCGCGCCCGTCGACAAAACCACCCTGGAACAAGTCGACTCCGCCTACCGTCCCGCCCACGGTAAATGGGTTGGAATCGCAGCCCGCTCCACCGTGTTCGTCTATAACCCGAGCAAACTGTCGGAAACGGAACTGCCGAAATCGATCATGGACCTCGCCGCGCCAGCCTGGAAAGGTCGCTGGGCAGCGTCGCCGGGCGGTGCCGACTTCCAGGCCATCGTCGCCGCCATCCTGGAGCAGAAAGGCGAAGCCGCTACCCTCGAGTGGCTCAAGGCAATGAAAACCAACTTCACCGCCTACCGGGGCAACAGCTCTGTGCTCAAGGCGGTCAATGCCGGGCAGATCGACAGTGGTGTGATCTACCACTATTACAGCCTGGTCGATCAGTCCAAGACGGGCGAAAACAGCAAGAACACGGCCCTGCACTACTTCAAACACAAGGATCCGGGTGCCTTTGTCAGCATCTCGGGTGGCGGCGTCCTCGCCTCCAGCCAACACAAGGAACAAGCCCAGGCATTCCTCAAATACGTGACGGGCAAGGAAGGCCAGGCCACGCTCAAGAACGGCAATTCCTTTGAATACGCCGTGGGCAAGAATGCTCAATCCAACCCCAAACTGGTGCCTTTGCAGCAGCTTGACGCGCCGACTGTCGATGCTTCCAAACTCGACAGCAAGAAAGCCGTGGAGCTCATGACTCAGGCCGGACTGCTTTAATTGTTGCCTGAAACCCTGCCGGTGGGCATCGCCGAGGCGATGCCCACCCACCTGCGTCGTCGATCACGCGGCCGGTTCGCGAGCCGTGGTGGCGCGTGGGTCATCGGTCTGTCGGTGCTGGTTTCGTTGCTGGCGCTGCTCCCCATCGCGTTCGTCATCGGCGTTTACCTGGAGACTGGCTGGTCCACCCTCGTGCCGCTGGTGTTCCGGCCGCGAGTCGGCGAATTGCTGGTCAATACCGTGCTGCTGGTCGTCATCACCATTCCCTTGTGCATCGCACTGGGTGTGGCGCTGGCCTGGCTGACGGAACGCACGGATTTGCCGGGGCGACGCTGGTGGTCGTTGCTGGCCACCGCGCCGCTGGCGGTGCCGGCGTTCGTTCACAGTTATGCCTGGGTCAGCCTGGTCCCGCCGATTCACGGGTTGTTCGCCGGGGTTCTGGTGTCGGTCATCGCCTACTTCCCGTTCCTTTACCTGCCGGTCGCCGCAACGCTGCGTCGACTCGACCCGGCCATTGAAGACGTCGGCGAATCCCTTGGACTCAAGCCCTGGGCGGTGTTTTTCCGCGTGGTGTTGCCGCAGTTGCGCCTGGCCATCTGCGGCGGTGCCTTGCTGGTTGGCTTGCACCTGCTGGCCGAGTACGGCCTGTATGCAATGATCCGCTTCGACACCTTCACCACAGCGATCTTCGATCAGTTCAAGTCCACCTTCAACGGACCGGCCGCCAACCTGCTGGCCGGCATACTGGCCCTGTGTTGCCTGGCGATGCTGACCGCAGAATCGGCGGCCCGTGGCAACGCGCGTTACGCCCGCGTCGGTTCAGGCAGCGCACGGGAGCAACGGGTGGTGCAACTGGGCAGCTCGTTGAAGGCCCTTGCGCTGGCTTTGCAGGTCATCACCTGCGTCCTGGCATTGGGCGTACCGTTGATCACCCTGGGCAAATGGCTGATCGCCGGCGGTGCCGAGGTCTGGGATTTGCCCGAGCTACTCCCGGCCCTGGAGCAGACGCTGCTGTTGGGTGTGGCGGGTGCCGTGCTGACAACCTGCGCCGCGATTCCGATTGCCTGGCTGTCGATTCGCTCACCGGGCCGCTTGCAACGGCTGCTGGAAGGTTGCAACTACATCACCAGTTCGTTGCCGGGGATCGTCGTGGCGCTGGCATTGGTGACGGCGACCATCCAGTTTGCCCGGCCGATTTACCAGACCACGATCACCGTGTTGCTGGCGTACCTGCTGATGTTCCTGCCCCGCGCCCTGGTGAGCCTGCGTGCCGGTATCGCCCAGGCGCCGGTTGAACTGGAAAACATCGCGCGCAGCCTGGGTCGCTCACCCGCCCGGGCATTGTGGCTGATCACCTTGCGCCTGGCCGCACCGGGCGCTGCAGCGGGTGCCGCGCTGGTGTTCCTGGCGATCACCAATGAGCTGACCGCCACCCTGCTGCTTGCCCCCAACGGCACGCGTACGCTGGCGACCGGGTTCTGGGCCATGACCAGTGAAATTGATTACGCCGCCGCAGCGCCCTACGCACTGCTGATGATTGTCCTGTCGCTTCCGCTGACCGGGCTCCTTTATCACCAATCCAAGAAAACGGCTGGCCGATGAACGCTCTAGAACTGCATTCGATCTCTAAATCCTACGGTTCCCATCGGGCCCTGGATAACGTCAGCCTGTCGGTGCCGACGGGCAGCCGCACGGTGATTGTCGGTCCGTCAGGGTCGGGCAAAACCACCTTGCTGCGGATGATCGCCGGTTTCGAATTTCCCGATACCGGTCGCCTTTCGCTCAACGGCCAGACCCTGGTCGACAGCACCCATGAGGTGCCGGCGCACCAACGTTTGATTGGCTATGTCCCCCAGGACGGCGCCTTGTTTCCGCACATGACCGTGGCCGCCAATATCGGCTTCGGGCTGGCCAGCAAGGGCCAGGAACGGCAAGAACGCATCGCTGAATTGATGGACAGCGTTGCCCTTGACGCGCGCATGGCCGAACGCTGGCCCCATGAGCTGTCCGGTGGTCAGCAGCAACGTGTCGCGCTGGCGCGTGCCCTCGCCCAGCAACCGCGGCTGATGCTGCTGGATGAACCGTTTTCGGCGCTCGATACCGGCTTGCGCGCCGCCATGCGCAAACTGGTCGCGCGATTGCTGGCGGACGCCGGCGTGACCACCATTCTGGTCACCCACGACCAGAGCGAGGCGCTGTCCTTCGCCGATCAATTGGCCGTCATGCGTAATGGACGGCTGGTGCAGTCCGGGCATCCCCTGGACCTTTACCGCTATCCCGAGGATGAGGAGACGGCGCTGTTTCTCGGCGACGCCGTGGTCATGCCTGCGCGCATCGAGGCCGGCTGGGCCCATTGCGATCTGGGCCGGATCCCGGTCAACAACCACCGCAATAACAGTTCGGCGCAGATCATGCTGCGGCCAGAGCAGTTGCAGTTGACCAGCATCGTCCCCAACAGTGCAGAGGGTAGCGGTTGCCAAGCAGTGGTAACCGAACGGGATTTCAGCGGCAATACCTGCACACTGACCGTCGAGTTGCAGCCATTGAACACTGACGAGCAGCCAGGTCGATCACTGCTGGTGCGCAGCTCAGGCCTCTACGCGCCACCGACGGGAAGTACCGTTCAGGTCTCGACCATCGGTCACGCCCATGTACTGAGCGAACCCTGAACCCTCCCCCTCAAAGGTCGAAGCGATCAACCGCCCGGCGCCGTTCATTGTCATCGCGCACATCGTAATTGGCCGTAGTCTGGATGTTGCTGTGATGGGCGAGTTTCTGGGCGATCGACAAATCATGCTCCTCGATCACCCGGGTAATGAACGAACGCCGGAAATCATGGGGCATGATCTTCACCCCCACTTGGGCGCCCCGCTGGCGGGCGATGTAGTAAATCGCATGCTTGGTGATGCGCTCACGGGTGATGTGGCTGCCGCGACGTATGCGATTGAACAGGAAGGTGTCGTCCGACTCACCGTCCTTGAGCTGTGAACGGCGCAGTTCCAGCCAGGCGTCGAGCTTGGCGAACGCCCAGGCCGGGGCGTATTTGATCAACTGCTTATTGCCCTTGGCGGTGACCCGAAGGCTGCGTTCCGTGAAGTCGACCTGATTCAAATCCAGGTTCACCGACTCCGATTTACGCATCCCGGAGCCATACAGAATCCCGATGATCGCCGCGTCCCGCAGGCCTTGCGGTCGCGGATCGGCGGCGCACACTTCCATCAGTTCCTGAATCAGCGTGCGCCGCAGATTGCGCCCCTGGGACAGGCGCGTGCCGGCAATACCCTTGACCGAGCGCATCTTCAACAGGTGCTCCTGGCTGATCAGGCTCATGCGCCAGGCCTCGTTCATTACCCCACGCACCGCATTGACATACAGCGACGATGTATTGGGCGCATAACCGTCCGTGCGCAAGGTGGCGACCAGTGCAATCACATCCTCGGGTTGCAACTGATACCAGGGGATTTCTTCGATGTTCACATCTTCAAAGCCCAGACGATCGGCGGCGTCCTGCAGGATATATCGCATGGTCAATTGGCTGGACGGCGCCAGTCGCGCCAGATACAGCGTCAGCGGATTGGTCCTGGGAGCATTCGGGTCAACAACGGGTAAGTCAATCAAACGAAACGGCCTTGAATGAAAACAATTCAACGAAACAACTAAGGATGGAAACAGACCATATAAAATGCGAAACTTGTGTAAGATTTTTTTGCAAAAGCAGTAGTCACCGGTAAAAATCTGAACAGTCGCTTAATAGATACCGGATAAATGATTCGCCGACCGTTTTTTCATGTTCCTTTCACAAAATCGGGCATAACCTCTGGCGGATCTGGCGACCCTCGGCATTTTCAACCTGCCGACCGTTGCAGGAAAAGTCAACTGATGGTATTTCTCACCAATCTCAAGTAAGTAGTTGATGCAGTGTGTTTTTTAGCGTCTAGAATGCGACTGGATCCATTTTCTAGCCTCAAAGGCTATTCACTTTTTTCAGCCAAGAGGTGCTCATGAGTCAGGCTTTTCTTCCCTTCTCCCGCCCGAGTATCGGCGATGAGGAAATTGCCGCGGTAGAACAAGTACTGCGCTCAGGCTGGATAACCACCGGGCCGAAAAACCAGGCACTGGAAGAGCACTTCGCCAATTATGTCGGTTGCCGTCATGCCGTGGCACTGTCCTCGGCGACAGGTGGCATGCATATCACTTTACTCGCGCTGGGAATCGGACCGGGCGATGAAGTCATCACACCCTCGCAGACCTGGGTGTCCACCGCCAACATGATCAGCCTGCTGGGTGCGACACCCGTTTTCGTCGACGTTGACCGCGACACGCTGATGAGTGACGTGGCGAGCATCGAGGCGGCAATCACCCCGCGCACCAAAGCCATCATCCCGGTGCACTACGCTGGCGCTGCGTTCGATCTCGATCCGTTGTATGCACTGGCCGACAAGCACGGCATTACCGTGATCGAAGACGCCGCCCACGCAGCAGGTACCCGGTATAAAGGTCGCCACGTCGGTTCCACGGGTACCGCGATTTTTTCGTTCCACGCCATCAAGAACATGACCTGCGCCGAAGGCGCGATGTTCGTGACCGACGATGAAGCCCTGGCGACGCGGGTACGCATGCTCAAGTTCCATGGCTTGGGTGTCGATGCTTACGATCGCCTGACCCATGGCCGCAAACCCCAGGCACAAGTCATGGAGCCGGGATTCAAGTACAACCTGGCCGACATCAATGCGGCCATCGCCCTGGTACAACTGGAGCGGCTGGACGAGATCAACGCCAAACGCACGCTGCTGGCCGACACCTACCTGCAACGCCTGGAAGGCCTGCCGGTGCAACCGCTGGCCATTCCCGGCCATGCGCAGCAACACGCCTGGCACCTGTTCATCCTGCGTATCGATGCCGAGCGTTGCGGGCTGGACCGTGAAGCGTTCATGAAAGCCCTGCAGGAACAGAATATCGGCACCGGGATTCACTTCATCGCGACACACCTGCATACTTGGTATCGCCAGCGTTATCCTGACCTGTACCTGCCCAATACCGAATGGAACTCGGCCCGACTGTGTTCGATTCCGCTGTTCCCCGACATGACCACCGATGACGTCGAGCGCGTTGTCGGCGCCATTGAAAACTGCCTGGACACACGCCTGTGAGACCTTACCCAATCAACTTCGTATCGATCGTGATTCCGGTCTATAACGAAGAAGACAGCCTGCCGGAATTGCTGCGCCGCACCGAAGCGGCGTGCGCGCAATTGCACCACCCCTACGAGATCGTCCTGGTCGATGACGGCAGTCGCGATGACTCCGCGCACATTCTGGAGCAGGCCGCCTCCCGCCCTGACAGCCCGGTAGTGGCGGTCATTCTCAACCGCAACTATGGCCAGCACGCGGCCATCATGGCCGGTTTCGAGCAGTGCAAGGGCGACGTGGTGATCACCCTTGACGCCGACTTGCAAAACCCGCCTGAAGAAATCCCGCGCCTGGTGGCCCAGGCCGAACTGGGCTACGACGTCGTCGCCACCGTGCGTAACAACCGTCAGGACTCGGCCTTGCGCCGTTGGCCGTCGAAACTGATCAACCTCGCCGTACAACGCTCCACCGGCGTGGCCATGAGCGACTACGGCTGCATGCTGCGTGCCTACCGGCGCACCATCGTCGACGCCATGCTGGCCTGCCGCGAGCGCAGCACCTTTATCCCGATCCTGGCCAACAGCTTCGCCCGTCACACCACGGAAATCCTGGTGAACCACGCCGAGCGCGAACACGGCGATTCCAAATACAGCCCCATGCGCCTGATCAACCTGATGTTCGATCTGGTGACCTGCATGACCACCACGCCACTGCGCCTGCTGAGCATCATCGGCTTCGGCATGGCGGCCCTCGGCGTACTCTTTGCCGTCGCTCTGGTGTTTTTGCGTCTGGCATTTGGTGCCGGCTGGGCCGGCGGTGGCACCTTTGTCCTGTTCGCCGTGTTGTTCGTATTCACCGGCGGCCAATTCATTGGCATGGGCCTGTTGGGCGAATACCTGGGCCGCATGTACAGTGATGTCCGTGCTCGTCCGCGTTTCTTTATCGAAAAGGTGCTGCGTAGTCAGCCTGCCTCTCCTGTTTCCGTTGCCACCATCGATGGCCTCACTTCCACTTCTTCAGATCGGGTTCACCCATGAGCGCAAAAGCTGTTGTCTTCGCCTACCACGATATCGGTTGTGCCGGTATCGAAGCCCTGCTCGCCAGCGGTATTGAAATCGCGGCCGTGTTCACTCACGCCGATGATCCCAAGGAAAATGCCTTCTACGGCTCCGTTGCGCAGCTGTGCGCGAGCAAGGGCATCACCGTTCACGCACCGGAAGATGCCAACCACCCGCTGTGGATCGAGCGCATCAGCAAGCTGGACCCCGACTACCTGTTCTCGTTCTACTACCGCAACCTGCTGAGCGAGCCATTGCTGGCCACCGCCCGCAAGGGTGCGTTCAACCTGCATGGCTCGTTGTTGCCAAGCTACCGTGGCCGTGCGCCAGCCAACTGGGTGCTGGTCAATGGCGAGACCGAAACCGGCGTAACCCTGCATCGCATGGTCAAGCGTGCCGATGCCGGCGCGATCCTCGCCCAGCGCCCGGTGGCAATCGAGCGCAGCGACACCGCACTGAGCCTGCACGGCAAATTGCGTCAGGCCGCCACCGACCTGTTGCGTGACACCCTGCCGCTGCTGCTGCAAGGCAAAGTCACTGAAACCCCGCAGGAT
Organism: Pseudomonas sp. TE12234; assembly: GCF_054061835.1. Classification (NCBI taxonomy): domain Bacteria; kingdom Pseudomonadati; phylum Pseudomonadota; class Gammaproteobacteria; order Pseudomonadales; family Pseudomonadaceae; genus Pseudomonas; species Pseudomonas sp. TE12234. The sequence goes on along the minus strand of NZ_JBSSEP010000009.1, from coordinate 71,620 downwards.
GAATCCAAGGCGAGCGTTTTCGGTCGCCGCACTCCAGCCGACGGTAAGCTGGTCTGGCAGAAGCCGGCAGAAGAACTGTTCAACCTCGTTCGTGCCGTGACCCAGCCGTATCCGGGCGCGTTCTGCGCGGTGGGCGAGCACAAGCTGATTGTCTGGAGTGCCGAAGTGGCCAAGGGCAATGAAGGCCAGGCTCCAGGCCGAGTGATCAGTGTCGACCCGCTGCGCATTGCCTGTGGCGAAGATTCGCTGATCATCACCGCTGGCCAGCGCAACGACAACGGCCTGTACCTGAGCGGCCCGCAACTGGCCAACGAGCTGGGCCTGGTGGACGGTTCCGTGCTGCGCGGTGCCGAATCCGGTCGCGCGCCACGTCGCACTCGCGTGCTGATCCTCGGCGTCAACGGCTTCATCGGCAACCACCTGTCCGAGCGTCTGTTGCGTGATGATCGCTACGAGGTGTATGGCCTGGACATCGGTTCCGACGCCATCGACCGCCTGCGCAGCCACCCGAACTTCCACTTCGTCGAAGGCGACATCAGCATTCACTCCGAGTGGATCGAATACCACATCAAGAAGTGCGACGTGGTCCTGCCGCTGGTGGCCATTGCCACCCCGATCGAATACACCCGCAACCCGCTGCGCGTATTCGAACTGGATTTCGAGGAAAACCTGAAGCTGGTTCGCTACTGCGTCAAGTACAACAAGCGCGTGATCTTCCCGTCGACTTCGGAAGTCTATGGCATGTGCCAGGACAAGAACTTCGACGAAGATGCCTCGAACCTGATCGTTGGTCCGATCAACAAGCAGCGCTGGATCTACTCCGTGTCCAAGCAACTGCTGGATCGCGTGATCTGGGCTTACGGCGCCAAAGGCCTGAACTTCACCCTGTTCCGTCCATTCAACTGGATGGGCCCGCGCCTGGACCGTCTGGATTCGGCACGTATCGGCAGCTCCCGCGCCATCACCCAGTTGATCCTCAACCTGGTGGAAGGTACGCCGATCCGCCTGTTCGACGGCGGCGAGCAGAAACGTTGCTTCACCGACATCGCCGACGGCGTCGAAGCGCTGGCGCGGATCATCGACAACGACAACGATGTCTGCAACGGTCAGATCATCAACATCGGCAACCCGGACAACGAAGCCAGCATCCGTCAGTTGGGCGAAGAGCTGCTGCGTCAGTTCGAAGCTCACCCGCTGCGCGACAACTTCCCGCCTTTCGCCGGTTTCCGCGACGTGGAAAGCAAGGCGTTCTACGGTGCCGGTTACCAGGACGTGGAACACCGCAAGCCAAGCATCGCCAACGCCAAGCGCCTGTTGAACTGGGAGCCGACTGTGGAAATGCGTGAAACCATCGGCAACACCCTGGACTTCTTCCTGCGCGAAGCCATGCTCGAAATCGCGGACAAGCGCTGATGCAGGCAGGCCTACGCATCGATGTCGACACTTACCGAGGCACCCGTGAGGGGGTGCCCCGGTTGCTGGAAATGCTGGACGAAGCACAAGTCAAGGCGACGTTTTTCTTCAGCGTTGGCCCGGACAACATGGGGCGCCACTTGTGGCGCCTCATCCGTCCACAATTCCTCTGGAAAATGCTCCGCTCAAACGCGGCCGGCCTGTATGGCTGGGACATCCTGCTGGCCGGCACTGCATGGCCGGGCAAACCGATTGGCCGCGATCTCGGGCACCTGATGCGTCAGGCCCGTGACGCCGGCCATGAGGTCGGCCTGCACGCCTGGGATCACCATGGCTGGCAAGCCAATGCCGGGCGCTGGAACGACGCGCAACTGATCGAGCAGATCCGTCGTGGCGTGGACACCCTCAGCGACATTCTCGGGGCAAAGATCGAGTGTTCGGCCGCCGCCGGTTGGCGCGCGGACGAGCGCGTGATCGAAGCCAAGCAGCGCTTTGGCTTTCGCTACAACAGCGATTGCCGTGGTCAAAGCCTGTTCCAGCCGAGACTGGCCGATGGACGCCTCGGCACACCGCAGATCCCTGTTGATCTGCCGACTTTCGACGAAGTGGTTGGCCCGAATATTGCCGCCAACGACTTCAACAGTTTTATCCTTGACCGGTTCACGCCGGAAAAAATCAACGTCTACACGATCCATGCCGAAGTAGAAGGGATTCTGATGGCCAATGATTTCCGCCACCTGCTGAGCGACGCGCGGCAGCGAGGCATCCACTTTCAACCCTTGGGCGATTTACTGCCCGATGCCCCCAGCAGTTTACCGATCGGCCGCGTGGTACGCGGCACACTCGAAGGTCGCGAAGGCTGGCTGGGAGTGCAAGGGGCATGAGTAAACGCTGGGCATTGCCGCTGTTGCTGGCGCTTATGGCGCTGGCATACCTGCTGCCTCTGGGAACCCATGGCCTGTGGATTCCCGATGAAACCCGCTACGCCCAGATCAGCCAGAACATGCTGCTGAACGGCAACTGGGTGTCGCCGCATTTCATGGACGTGCGCTATTTCGAAAAACCGGTCGCCGGCTACTGGATGATCGCCATCGGTCAGGCGCTGTTCGGTCAAAACCTGTTCGGTGTGCGCTTCGCTTCGGCGCTGAGCACAGCCCTGAGCGTATTGCTGTGCTATCTGATCGCACGGCGGATGTGGAACGAACCGCGCAAGAGCTTCGCCTGTGCGCTGCTGTATATGAGCCTCACGGTAATCGCCGCCCAGGCCGGATACGCCAATCTCGACCCGCAATTCACTTTCTGGGTCAACCTGAGCCTGGTTGCCTTGTGGTTCGCAGTTGATAGCACGGGCCGCGGCCAACGTTTGACGGCCTGGGCGGTGCTGGGGCTGGCGTGTGGCATGGGCTTCATGACCAAGGGGTTTCTCGCCTGGCTGCTGCCGGTGCTGATCGCCCTGCCCTGGATGATCTGGCAAAAGCGCTGGCGCGAGTTGCTGGTCTACGGTCCGGTGGCGATTGTCGTGGCCGTGGCCGTCAGCCTGCCGTGGGTCCTGGCGGTGCATGCGCAGGAGCCCGACTACTGGCGATTCTTCTTCTGGCACGAGCACATCCGCCGTTTCGCCGGGGAAGATGCCCAGCATGATGCGCCATGGTGGTACTACTTGCCGTTGCTGGTCGGGTTCAGCCTGCCGTGGGTGGCGTTGCTGCCACCTGCGCTGAAAGAGGCGTGGCAGGCCCGGCGTCAGACTCACATTGCGTTCCTGTTGCTGTGGCTGTGGATGCCGCTGATCTTTTTCAGCCTGAGTAAAGGCAAGCTGCCAGCTTACATCCTGCCCTGCCTGCTGCCATTGGCCTTGCTGTTGGGTCATACCCTGGCCGATCGCCTGAAACTGGAGCAAGGCCGGATCCTCGGTATCAACGGGATCCTCAACCTGTCTCTGGGCCTGATCACCCTGCTCGCCCTGGTCTATTTGCAGCTGAAAAAACCGCTGTACGACCATGAACTGCACAACCTGGTACTGGTGTTTATCGCGCTGATCGGCTGGATCATGGCCAACCTGCTGCAAGCCTTCAGGCCGTTGCAATGCTGGGGAGCCCCGGCCTTTGGCAGCCTGCTGCTGATCGGCCTGCTACCGGCCGGCTTACCCAACTCGGTGGTCGCCAACAAGACGCCTGATCAATTCATCCTCGATCACGCGCAGGAACTGGGCCAGAGCGCCAGGTTGCTGAGCAATGATCTGGGGGCGGCTTCGGCCCTGTCCTGGCGCCTGAAGCGCCCGGACGTATCGTTCTACAACACGGTCGGCGAATTGAAGTATGGCCTTGCCTACCCTGATTCGATGAAGCAGCGCGTCGATTCCGATCAGATCCAGCAATGGATGCTCGAGGCCCGTCAGCAGGGCCCGGTCGGCGTGGTGATGCGGGTCAAAGGTGACGACGAACTGCACGAACTCGAACAATTGCCCAAGGAAGGCAAGCGTTATGAGCAAGGCAATCTGGTCATTTTGATTATTCCTCAGGCCGCGCCATGAGCCTGATTCTATTACTGGTCGCTTGTCTGCTGACCTGCCTGGGCCAGATTGCCCAGAAGTACGCCGTGGAAAGCTGGCGCGGACAACCCTCGAGTTGGGCGCAGAAACTGCGTTCGCCGTGGTTGTGGCTGGCGCTCGTCTCACTCGGTTTGGGCTTGCTGGTCTGGTTGCTGGTGTTGCAGCGCCTCGAAGTGGGCATCGCCTACCCGATGTTGAGCCTCAATTTCGTGCTGATCACCCTGGTCGCGCGCTTCCTTTTCCACGAAACCATCGACCGCCGTCACTGGCTGGGTGTAGTGCTGGTGATCGGTGGCGTGGCACTGTTGGGGCAACACGCATGAACCAGCGACGCGGAATCACCTTCGCCCTGGGCAGCGTAATGCTGGTCAGCGCCGCACAGTTGGGCATGCGCTGGAGCATGAGTCACCTGCCGTCTCCGGAACAATGGCTCAGCGCCCCGATCGACCTGGCGGCTGTGGCCGTAGTGCTGGCGGCTATCCTTGCCTATGCCCTTTCAATGCTCAGTTGGCTCCTGGCCCTGCGTGACCTGCCCCTGGGCCGGGCCTACTCGCTGCTGAGCATCAGCTACGCACTGGTGTACCTGTTGGCCGCCAGCCTGCCGCTGTTTCACGAAGATTTCAGCCTTTCAAAAAGCCTTGGCGTCGCCCTGGTCATCCTGGGCGTCATCACCATTAATTCTCGACCTGCAAGTGCGCCCGAACTTAGGAGTGCCCCATGAAAATAAGTGTATTTGGTAGCGGTTATGTTGGCTTGGTGCAAGCCGCAGTCCTGGCGGAAGTTGGCCACGACGTGGTCTGCATGGATATTGACGAGAAAAAAGTCAAATTGCTGCAACAGGGCCATGTGAGCATTTTCGAACCTGGGCTTGCCAGCCTGGTGCGCGAAGGCCTGGACGGCAAACGGTTGCAATTCACCAGCGATGAAAAGCTGGCGGTGCAACACGGTCAGGTGTTGTTCATCGCGGTCGGCACGCCGTCCCGTGAGGATGGCTCGGCCGACCTGCGTTACGTCCTGTCCGTGGGCGAAGCGGTAGCTCGCCACCGTGAACAGCCGGTGATCCTGGTGGAAAAATCCACCGTACCGGTCGGTACGGGCGATACCCTGCGCGCGCACATCGACCAATACCTGGCCAAGGACGGGCGTTCGCTGCAGTTCGATATCGTGTCCAACCCGGAGTTCTTGAAGGAAGGCTCGGCTGTATCCGATTGCCGGCGTCCGGACCGTATCATCATCGGCTGCGAGCGCGATGAGGTGCGTGATGTGATGCGCGACCTGTATGCCCCTTTCAACCGCAACCATGACCGCGTCATGTTCATGGACCTGCGTAGCGCCGAGCTGACCAAATACGCCGCCAACTGCATGCTGGCGACCAAAATCAGCTTCATCAACCAGATCGCCGAGCTGGCCGAACACCTGGGGGCCGATATCGAATCGGTTCGTCTGGGCATCGGCGCCGACTCCCGTATTGGCTACCACTTCATCTACCCTGGCTGCGGCTACGGCGGATCGTGCTTCCCCAAAGACATGCGCGCCCTGATTCACAGCGCCGAAGAGGCCCACTGCTCCAGCGATCTGCTGCAAGCGGTTGAAGCCATCAACGAGCGTCAGAAACACAAGCTGTTCGATCGCATTAACGCGTTCTACAAGGGCGATCTGAAGGGCAAGACCTTCGCCCTCTGGGGTCTGGCGTTCAAGCCAAACACCGACGACATGCGCGATGCACCAAGTCGCGTGCTGCTTGAATCGCTTTGGGCGGCGGGCGCCGAAGTGCGCGCATTCGACCCCGAAGCCATGCAGGAAACCCAGAACCTGTATCCCGATGAACCGAAGCTGATGTTGATGGGCACGCCGGAATCGGTATTGACGGGCGCCGACGCGCTGATCATCTGCACCGAGTGGCAGCAATTCAAGGCGCCGGATTTCAACCTGATCCGCCAACGCCTCGTCGCCCCGGTGATCTTCGACGGACGCAACCTGTACGACGCCGAACGTCTGGCCCGTGGCGGCTTCCTGTATTTCCCGATGGGCCGCGGCGAATCGCGCAAATTGCCGATCCCGCATCAGCAATGGCCAGCCGCCCCAGTCGACGCCTCGGCGTAATGGCGCTGTCCATCCGCCAACAGTCCTGCGTCGTGGGACTGTTGGCCCTGCTGTTGTGCATCGCCGGGGTGTACCAGCAAGCGCCAATCGGTTTCGATTCGCGCTTCATGCTGTTCGCCCAGGAGATGCTGCGACACGGGCCGTCGTTTTTCCCGACCACCTATGGTCAGCCCTACGCTGACTACCTGGGGCTTTCAACCCTGTTCATCTGGTTGACGGCCCTGCCGTTTGGCCAGGTCAACAGCCTCAGTGCCTGGCTGCCAAGCGCCATCGCCGGGGCGGTCATCGTCACGCTGATGTACCGTCTGGTTGCACCTGTTTCCAGCCGATGGGCGTTGCTGAGCATCGCCCTGATGTTGCTGACCAACACCTTCATCACCGAAGTACGCGCGGTTTCCCAGGACTTGATGCTCGCTGCGGTGGCATTTGCGGTGTTCTATCTGGGCTACGCCGCCGATCACTTCTCGGCACCCCGTCGATGGCTACTGATCTTCGCCTTGTTGCTGCTGGGTTTCGGCCTGCGTGGGCCGATCGGGCTGGTGATTCCCACCGGCATTCTGTGCAGCTACTTTCTGCTCAATCGCCAATGGCAGCGGTTTTTCGGCTTCGGCCTGACGGCCGCAGTGCTGCTGGCCCTGTGTGTCGGCGCGTTGCTGTGGATGGCCAAAGCCAGTGGCGGGCCGGTTTTCATGCAGGACGTGATCCGCATGCAGTTCATGGGACGCATGGACGGCAGAGAAGGCGTCAGCGGCTCGCTCTACTACTTCACCAGTTCGATGGGCAACTATGCGCTGGCCTATCCTCTGGCGCTGCTGGCATTGCTGGCACTGGCCCTGAACAAACCGCGCGACACCGGGCCGGCTCTGCGATTGCTCCAGTATTGCGCGGCAGCCGGGTTGATCGTGATGCTCGGGCTGTCGATTCCCCAGGCAAAGAAAGCCCGCTACCTGCTGCCGATATTGCCCTTTGTGGCGATCATCGCCGCCTACCCCTTTGCCGTGGCTCAGGGTCGGGTGTTCAGCTGGCTACGCGGCTTGATGCAGGGCCTGTGGCTGCTCATGCCGGCGTTGTTCATCGGCGGACTGCTGGTTGCCCAACGAAAACTTGATCAACAACTGCCCAACCTTGCTACGGTGTTGATGATCCTGGGGGCGTTACAAGTGATTGCACTGGCGGTCCTTGGCAAACCGCGCTGGCGCCCGCAAACCCTGGCCGTTTGTTCGGTACTGGCGTTGTGGTCGGTGTACATCCTGGTGTTTGAACCGCTCGAACGGCAGATGTACGACACCCGGACCTTCAGCCGTGCCTCGCTTGAACAGATGCAAAAAGACCCGGCACCGCTGGTGCTGCATCGCATGGGCAAGGACGCCAAGGCCATCAAGTTCATGGTCAATATCGAGCAGGACTTGCAACCGGTGTTCACCGAGTCGATTCAAGAGCTGGACACGCTTCAGGGGCCTTTGTGGTTGATGATGGATGCCAACGACTACCATGCCCTGCAAGGCACCTCCTATGGCGCTTTGCCGCCCGTACTCAGCGGGCGTTTCGACAAGAACGACTTCGTGCTGCTGCATCGCCCCTTGTAGAAGAGGCCGAAGGCACGGAGCAAGTCCGATGGCCATTCACCGGGAGTCGTTGAAGATCAAGCATGTTCTTCAACGACTCCCGGGGGCCGTGTTAAACAGGACTCCTCGCGTACCTGCTTTCGAATAAGGACATTCACCCCGTGGCCAACTACTCGCTGGTTATCCGCCGGTTGTTGATCTGCTCGTTGACCATCGTTGTCAGCCGCGCGATCACCAGCCCCATGCTCACGCTGTTCCTGAGCAACAAACTGGGCCTCAACCAACAGGACGTTGGCTTGCTGCTCGGCATCGCGGTATTCATCGCAACCCTGCTCGCGCTCTACGGCGGTTACATCATCGACCGTCTGGAAAAACGTCGCCTGCTGATTCTGACCATGCTTTCGAGCGCGATCGGCCTGGTGCTCCTGACCCTTGCCGAAAACCTTTACCTGACCACCGTCATCCTGGTGGTCACCGAAATCGCTTCGGCGCTGTTCCTGATCGGTTCAAAAGCGATCCTGAGCGAAAACCTGCCCGTGGGCCAACGGGCCAAGGCGTTTTCCCTGAGCTACACCCTGACCAACATTGGCTATGCCATCGGCCCGATGCTCGGTGTAGTGATCGCCGGGGTCTATCCGATTGCTCCATTCCTGATCGCTGGCGCCATCGCTTTTTTCAGCATTTTTTTGCTGACCGGCATTGCCAGGGACCCGGCGCTGCCACTTGTAACCGGACAGACGCAAAGCTTCCTCAACACCCTGATCACCCTGAAAAACGACCGCACCCTGATCATGTTCACCGCCGGCTGTCTGCTCAGCACCGTGGTGCACGGTCGCTTCACCTTTTATCTGTCGCAGTACCTGCTGGTCACCAGTGACGACCAGAACACGCTCAAAGTCATGGCCGCCCTGCTCGCCTGCAACGCCATTAGCGTGATCCTGCTGCAATATCAGATCGGCCGCTTCCTCAAGCGCGAACACCTGCGCCACTGGATTGTTGGCGGTACCGCGCTGTTCATCCTCGGCCTGATCGGATTCAGCCTGGCCGACAGCCTGGTGAGCTGGTGCGTGGCGATGTTTATCTTCACCCTGGGCGAAATCATCATTTACCCGGCGGAGTTTCTTTTCGTCGATACCCTCGCCCCGCAGGAGCTGCGTGGCAGTTACTACGGTGCGCAGAACCTCGCGGCGCTAGGGGGTGCACTAAGCCCGGTGATCTGCGGCTTCCTGCTGATGCATACCCCGGCGCCCACCATGTTCTATGCCTTGAGCACGTTGGCAGCCTTGGGTGGCATGTTGTGTTTCATGAGTGGCCGCCGGGTGCCGATACATCAGAATTAATGAACTGAAGCTTCATTAATATGAATTTGTCAGCATCTGCAATGATCGGCACACTGTGCCCGTTCCTCCCCCAATAGTTGGAACAACTTCAAGGGCTTTCTGGGTATCCCAGCTAAGCCCTTTTTTTTCCTCGGTTTTGTCAACGGAACGGTTTCGTCATGCTCGCTCGCTGGTTACCCGCCGCCATCAACACCCGCCCGACAGAGTGGAGCCGTGCCGCCATTGGCATGGCCCTGGGCACCCTGCTCAGTGTCTGGCTGTGCGGCCAGGTATTCGGCATCGAGGTGGCGCAACACCTGATCGGGCCATTGGGGGCTTCGGCGGTGCTGCTGTTCGCGGTGTCTTCCGGTGCGCTGGCGCAACCCTGGTCGATTCTCGGTGGCTACCTCAGCGCCGCGGTGGTCGCACTGTTGGTGGCGCACGTACTCGGTCGCACCCTGACCAGCGCCTGTCTGGCAGCCGGCATGGCCCTGGTGCTGATGTGCTGGCTGCGCTGCCTGCATCCGCCGGCCGGTGCCCTGGCCTTGACCCTGGTGCTGGCAGACCCGGCGACCATTGCCATGGACTGGAAAGCGCTCGGCCCGGTGATGCTCGGTGCCTCGATCATGTTGCTCAGCGCCCTGGCCTACAACAACCTGACGCGCATCCGCTATCCCAAGCGCGCCAATGAACCGGTTGCAGTAGTGCCTGCCGACCACCCGCCCACCGATAACCAGGCGATCACCGCCGAAGACCTGAAACTGGCCCTGGCCGACATGGAGGCCTTCTTCGACGTCACGCCCGAAGACCTTGAACAATTGATCCATGCCAGTGAGTTACACGCCAAACGTCGCAGTATTGGTGAAGTGTTGAGCCGCAGCGCCTGAAGACATCAATCCCGACCACGGGTGCAGGGGGGTGCCATGCAAAAATGCAGGAAGCACCTGCACATATCCCGGTTGTACATCACAAATTTGCACTGTTACGATCCTGCATCGCTCGCGCGCGAGCTTCTCAATAAAGAACAATAAAAGCAGGGAGTTAGTGATGACTGCTCAGGTTTCTTCTCCGGGGACTCCGTCCATGGATGCCAGGCAAAACGAAGTGCTGGCCGAAGTACGCAACCACATCGGTCACCTGACCCTCAACCGCCCCGCCGGCCTCAACGCCCTCACCCTGGACATGGTCCGCACCCTGCAACGCCAGCTCGACACCTGGGCAGAGGATCCGCAGGTGCACGCCGTCGTCCTGCGCGGTGCCGGTGAAAAGGCCTTCTGTGCCGGTGGCGACATTCGTTCGCTGTACGACAGTTTCAAAAGCGGCGACACCCTGCACCAGGACTTCTTCGTCGAGGAATACGCCCTGGACCTCGCGATCCACCATTACCGCAAACCGGTGCTGGCGCTGATGGACGGTTTCGTCCTTGGCGGCGGCATGGGCCTGGTCCAGGGTGCCGATTTGCGCGTGATCACCGAGAAGAGCCGTCTGGCCATGCCGGAAGTCGGCATCGGCTACTTCCCGGACGTCGGCGGCAGTTACTTCCTGCCGCGCATTCCCGGCGAACTGGGGATTTACCTGGGCGTCAGCGGCGTGCAGATCCGTGCGGCCGACGCACTCTATTGCGGCCTCGCCGACTGGTATCTGGACAGCAGCAAACTCGGCACGCTCGACGAAAAACTCGATCATCTGGAATGGCACGACACCCCACTCAAGGACCTTCAGGGCCTGTTGGCGAAACTCGCGGTGCAACAACTACCGGACGCGCCGCTGGCGGCGCTGCGTCCGGCCATCGATCACTTCTTCGCCCTGCCCGATGTGCCGAGTATTGTGGAGCAACTGCGCGCCGTAACGGTCGCCGACAGCCATGAGTGGGCCACGACCACCGCGGACCTTCTGGAAACCCGCTCTCCGCTGGCCATGGGCGTGACCCTGGAAATGCTGCGGCGCGGTCGGCACCTGAGCCTGGAACACTGCTTCGCCCTTGAGCTGCACCTGGACCGCCAGTGGTTCGAGCGCGGCGACCTGATCGAAGGCGTGCGCGCCTTGCTGATCGACAAAGACAAACAACCACGCTGGAACCCGCCCACCTTGCAGGCGCTGGACGCCGGGCATGTCGCGAGTTTCTTCCAGGGTTTCGATGAGAGCGGGAGCTGAGTCATGCACGATATCGAATTGAGCGAAGAGCAAGTGATGATCCGCGACATGGCCCGGGACTTCGCCCGTGGCGAAATCGCCCCCCACGCCCAGGCCTGGGAAAAAGCCGGCTGGATCGATGATGGCCTGGTGGCGAAGATGGGGGAACTGGGCTTGCTGGGCATGGTGGTGCCCGAGGAATGGGGCGGCACCTATGTCGACTACGTGGCCTACGCCCTGGCCGTAGAAGAAATCTCGGCCGGCGACGGCGCGACCGGCGCCTTCATGAGTATCCACAACTCGGTGGGCTGCGGGCCGGTGCTGAACTACGGCACTGAAGAACAAAAGCAGACCTGGCTCGCGGATCTGGCCAGCGGCCAGACCATCGGCTGTTTCTGCCTGACCGAACCCCAGGCCGGCTCCGAAGCGCACAATCTGCGCACCCGCGCCGAACTGCGCGACGGCCAATGGGTGATCAACGGTGCCAAGCAGTTCGTCAGCAACGGCAAACGGGCAAAGCTGGCGATCGTGTTTGCCGTGACCGACCCGGACCTGGGCAAACGCGGTATCTCGGCGTTTCTGGTGCCCACCGACACCGCGGGCTTCATCGTCGATCGCACGGAACACAAGATGGGCATCCGTGCTTCCGACACCTGCGCCGTGACCCTGAACAACTGCAGCATTCCCGAGGCCAACCTGCTGGGTGAACGCGGCAAAGGCCTGGCCATCGCCCTGTCCAACCTTGAAGGCGGACGCATCGGCATCGCCGCCCAGGCCCTGGGCATTGCCCGTGCGGCCTTTGAAGCGGCGCTCGCCTACGCCCGCGAACGCGTGCAGTTCGACAAGCCGATCATCGAGCACCAGAGCATCGCCAACCTGCTGGCCGACATGCACATGCAATTGAATGCCGCACGATTGCTGATCCTGCACGCGGCGCGCCTGCGTACAGCCGGCAAACCCTGTCTGTCGGAGGCTTCGCAAGCCAAACTGTTCGCCTCGGAAATGGCCGAGAAGGTCTGCTCCTCGGCGATTCAGATTCATGGCGGCTACGGGTACCTGGAAGACTATCCGGTGGAGAAGTACTACCGGGATGCGCGCATCACGCAAATCTATGAAGGATCGAGCGAGATTCAGCGGATGGTGATTGCCCGTGAACTGAAGAATTATTTGGTCTGATGCTCTGAAAAGCTTCGCTGGCAAGCCAGCTCCTGCAGGGGGACGCCAATCCCGGTAGGAGCTGGCTTGCCAGCGAAGGCGTCAGCGAGAATGGCGCATCGGGTTTATTCCTGCCCCGAGCGCTTGATCGCCCTCACCCCCAGCGCCGCCAGATCGTTCTCGCCCTGCCCCAGCGCCACCGCATCCAGCAGGTTGTCGCGTAACACGCTGGCAAACGGCAACGGCACGTGATTCGGCTCGCCCGCCTTCAACGCCAATCCCACATCCTTCAAACCCAGGCGCAAGGTGAACCCTGCGCCCTCGGTTTCACGTCGTACGATCTTCGGCCCGTAGACCTTGTAGGCCGGCGCTGAAAACAAGGTGCCGGTAATGAAATCGACAAAATCATTGTTGGCCACCCCATAGCTCTGACTCAACGCCATCGCTTCGCCCGTGGCTTCAATGGCACTGATCAACATCATGTTGGTGGCGATTTTGAGCACGCTGGCGCTGACCGGATCTTCGCCCATCGGCCAGGTTTTCTGCCCCAGCACGTCCAGCAATGGCTGGACCTTGGCAATGGCCGCTGGCGGGCCGGCGACGACGATGTTGAGCATGCCGGATTCGGCCAGATCGTTACGACCAAACACCGGCGCGGCAATCAGTTCGACACCTGCGCTGGCGTGTAACTCGGCCATTTCCCGAACGAACGCCACGGACAATGTGGCCATGCTCAAGTGAATCAAACCCGGCTTGCTCGACGCCAGGGCGCCGCTTTCGATGAGGACGGTGCGGGTTACGGTGTCGTCAGCGAGCATGCTGATCACGACGTCGGCAGCAAATGCCTCGGTCGGATGGCTGGTTGCGATAGCGCCCTGCTTGACCAGACTCTCGACCGCCTCCTGACTGCGGTTCCACACCAGCAGTTGATGACCGGCCTTGAGCAGATTGGCCGCCATGCCCTTGCCCATGGAGCCCAGCCCGATAAATCCGATACGCATGACAACCTCCGCTGATTTTGTTCACGTTGGTCGACAAGAATAGCTGGGCTGCGCAAGCCTTAGAAACATCGCGGGCAAGCCCGCTCCCACAGGTGTTTCGGTGCGCAGAAAATCCGCGGCACACCCAAAACCTACTGTGGGAGCGGGCTTGCCCGCGATGGCGTCAGCAAAAACGCCGCATTACTTGCCCTGGAACTCAGCCTCACGCTTGGCAATGAACGCCGCCATGCCTTCCTTCTGATCCTGGGTCGCAAAGGCCGCATGGAACACCCGACGTTCAAAGCGCACGCCTTCCGACAGGCTTACTTCAAAGGCACGGTTCACGCTTTCCTTGACCATCATGGCGATCGGCAGCGACTTTTTGGCGATCAACGCTGCGACTTTCAAGGCTTCGTCCAGCAGCTCATCGCTTGGCACGATCCGCGCCACGATCCCGCAACGCTCCGCTTCCACGGCGTCGATCAAACGCCCGCTCAGGCACATTTCCATGGCCTTGGCCTTGCCCACGGCGCGGGTCAGGCGCTGGGTGCCGCCCATGCCTGGCAGCACGCCGAGGTTGATTTCCGGCTGCCCGAACTTTGCGTTGTCGCCGGCCAGGATGAAATCGCACATCAGCGCCAGTTCACACCCGCCACCCAGGGCAAAACCGTTAACTGCCGCGATGATCGGCTTGCGGCGGTTGGCCACCCGATCGCTGTCGCTGAACAGGTCATCGAGGTAGATCTGCGGGTAGGTCAGCTCGGCCATTTCCTTGATGTCGGCACCGGCGGCAAAGGCTTTTTTCGAGCCGGTCAGCACGATGCAGCCGATGTTCGAATCGGCTTCCAGGCCATCGAGGGCGTGGTTCAGTTCGCCGATGATTTGCGAATTCAACGCGTTCAGCGCTTGCGGGCGGTTCAAGGTAATCAGGGCCACACGGCCGTGGGTTTCCAGCAAAATCGTTTCGTAGCTCACAGATGGACTCCTTCTCAAAGATTGCGCGAAATAACCATGCGCTGAATATCGCTGGTGCCTTCGTAGATCTGGCAGACCCGCACGTCGCGGTAGATCCGCTCCAGCGGAAAGTCGTTCAGGTAACCGTAACCGCCGAGCGTTTGCAATGCCGAAGAGCAGACCTTCTCGGCCATTTCCGAGGCGAACAGCTTGGCCATCGACGCTTCGACCAGTGCCGGTTTGCCGCTGTCACGCAGGGCGGCCGCGTAATGCACCATTTGCCGGGCGACGGCAATTTGGGTCGCCATGTCGGCCAGGCGGAAGGCTACTGCCTGATGCTCGATGATCGGCTTGCCGAAGCTCTCGCGTTCGCGGGCGTAGTCACGGGCCGCTTCGAATGCCGCGCGGGCCATGCCCACCGATTGCGAAGCGATGCCGACGCGGCCACCTTCAAGGTTGGCCAGGGCGATTTTGTAGCCTTCGCCCTCTTCGCCCAGGCGGTTGGCCACCGGGACTTTCACGTCTTCGAAGAGGATCTGGCAGGTGTCGGAGGCGTGCTGGCCAAGTTTGTCTTCGACCCGCGCGACTTTGTAGCCCGGCGAATCGGTCGGCACGATCAGCGCGGTGATCCCGCGTTTGCCGGCACTCGGATCAGTCACGGCAAACACAATCACCACCCCGGCGTTCTGCCCGGAGGTGATGAATTGTTTGCAGCCGTTGAGCACATAGTGATCGCCTTCAAGGCGTGCACGGGTTTTCAAGCCGCTGGCGTCGGAGCCGGCCTGGGGTTCGGTCAACGCGAACGCGCCCAGCATCGCACCGCTGGCGAGGGGCTTGAGGAAACGTTCTTTCTGCTCGTCGTTGCCGTAGTTGAGGATCGGCACGCAGCCCACCGAGTTGTGCACGCTCATGATGGTCGAGCACGCCCCGTCGCCGGCGGCGATTTCTTCCAGGGCCATGGCATAGGCCAGATAACCGGTATCGCAACCGCCCCACTGTTCCGGCACCAGCATGCCGAAGAAGCCCAGTTCGGCCATCTCACCGATGGCTTCCTTGGGGAAACGGTGCTCGCGGTCCCATTCGGCGGCGAATGGCTTCAGCCGTTCGTCAGCGAATTGCCGGGCCATGTCGCGGATTTGTTGTTGGTCGTCATTGGGGATCATGGTGAATCCTTAAAAATAAGCCTTCGTACAACTACCTGACTGAAACACTGGCCCCTGTAGGAGCGGGCCTGCTCGCGATGGACGCAAGGGCGCCACGTTTATCCAGACAGCCCGCGTAATCGTTAACGTCCATCGCGGGCGAGCCCGCTCCCACAGGGTGTGACGTCAACTTCAATACAGGCATTCCACGGCCATGGCCGTCGCTTCACCGCCGCCGATGCAAATGGCCGCAACACCGCGATTCAAGCCTTTCTGGCGCAACGCCGACAGCAAGGTCACGAGAATTCGCGCGCCGGACGCGCCGATCGGGTGGCCCAGGGCGCAGGCACCGCCGTGCACATTGACCTTCTCATGGGGAATTTCCAGTTGGGTCATGGTCACCAGGCTGACCACGGCAAAGGCTTCGTTGACTTCGACCAGATCGACCTGATCAAGCGACCAGCCGGTTTTCTGCATCAGCTTCTTGATCGCGCCGACCGGTGCCACCGGGAACAGGCCCGGCGTATCGGCAAATGCAGCGTGACCGTGAATCACCGCCAGCGGCTTGAGGCCGCGCTTGTCGGCCTCGGAACGGCGCATCAGCACCAGCGCCGCCGCGCCGTCGGAAATCGAGCTGGAGTTCGCCGCCGTGACCGTGCCGCCGTCGCGGAACGCCGGTTTCAGCGAGGCGATTTTGTCCAGCTTGGCCTTTGGCGGCTGTTCGTCGTTGCTGATCGTCACCTGCTCTTTGCCGACGGTCACGGTCAGCGGCACGATCTCGTCCTTGAAGCGGCCATCCTTGATTGCCTGCTGTGCACGGGTGGTCGAGGCGATGGCGAAGGCATCCTGGGCTTCGCGGCTGAAACCGTTGGTTTCGGCGCAATCTTCGGCAAAGGTGCCCATCAGGCGGCCCTTGTCGTAAGCGTCTTCGAGGCCGTCGAGGAACATGTGGTCAAGCACCCGACCGTGGCCCATGCGGTAACCGCTGCGGGCGCGGTCCAGCAGGTACGGTGCGTTGGACATGCTTTCCATGCCCCCGGCGACGACCACCTCGGCGCTGCCGGCGACCAGCATGTCGTGGGCCAGAATCGCCGCTTCCATCCCCGAACCGCACATCTTGTTCAGGGTGGTGCAGCGGGTCGATTTATCCAGCCCGGCGCCCAGCGCAGCCTGGCGTGCCGGGGCCTGGCCGAGACCAGCGGACAGGACGCAGCCGAACAACACTTCTTCGACAGCATCCACAGCGATACCGGCGCGCTCCACGGCGGCCTTGATCGCGGCCGCACCGAGTTGCGGAGCGGTCAGGCTTTTCAGCTCGCCCTGAAAACCACCCATCGGGGTGCGGACGGCGCTGACGATGACGATTGGATCGTTGGAAAGGCTCATGACAATTGCTCCTTATTTGGCGGCCATGCGCAAGGCACCGTCGAGACGGATCACCTCGCCATTGAGCATGCTGTTTTCAATGATATGCCTGACCAGCGCAGCGTACTCGGCCGGTTTGCCCAGGCGCGGCGGGAACGGCACGCCGCTCGCCAGGGAATCGCGAACTTCCGGGGTCATGCCGGCCATCATCGGGGTTTCGAAAATCCCCGGGGCAATGGTCATCACGCGGATGCCGAAACGCGCCAGTTCTCGGGCGGCGGGCAAGGTCAGGCTGACGATGGCGCCTTTGGACGCGGCGTAGGCCGCCTGGCCGATCTGACCATCGTAGGCCGCGGCGGATGCGGTATTGATGATCACGCCGCGCTCGCCATCGGCGTCCGCGTCGGTTTCGGCGATCGCCGCCGAGGCCAGGCGCAGCATGTTGAAGCTGCCGATCAGGTTGACGTTGATTACCTGACTGAAGCTGGACAGCGCATGCGGACCGTTTTTGCCGAGGATCTTCTCGCCACGCACGATGCCGGCGCAGTTCACCAGGCCATTGAGGCCGCCAAAAGCCTTGACCGTGGCCTGCACCGCCGCCTCAGCCGCCGCTTCGTTGCTGATGTCCGCCACCACGCTTTGCGCGCCGAGGCGCTGGGCCTGGGCCGCGACGGCTTCGGCATTCATGTCCACCAGCATCACCTTGGCGCCGGCGGCGACCAGCATTTCAGCGGTGGCCGCGCCCAGGCCGGAAGCACCGCCGGTGACGAGAAAAACCTTGTTTTCGATCTGCATCATTGTTTCCTTGGATTCAAGCTGAAACGTTCTTCGCGGCGGCCTCTTGAGCCTTTGCGATTTCCTGGTTGCGCAAGATAAAGCGCTGCAATTTGCCGCTTGGGGTTTTCGGCAACTCGCTGACAAATTCGATTTCACGGGGGTACGAGTGCGCGGCCAGACGCTTGCGCACATGCTGGCGCAGCTCTTCGGCCAGTTCCGGCGTGGCGCGGTATTGCTCGCCGATCACGACGAACGCCTTGACCAGTTCGGTGCGTTCCGGATCGGGTTTGCCGACGACCGCCGCTTCGATCACCGCCGGGTGTTCAATCAACGCGCTTTCCACGTCGAACGGCCCGACACGGTAGCCGGAGGTGGTGATCACATCGTCACTGCGACCGACGAAACTGATGCTGCCATCCGGGTTCCACTCCACGGTGTCGCCGCTCAAGTAATAGTCGCCGACGAACGCCTTGGTCGGCGCGCCTTCGTAACCGGCGAACCAGCACATCGGCGATTGGCTGCGGTCGATGGCCAGGATGCCTGGCTGGCCGACGCCTAGCTCCTTGTACTGCTCGTCCAGCACCACAATGCGATGGCCCGGCGAGGCGAAGCCAGCGGCGCCCATATGAATCGGATGCTCCAGGCCATGGTGATTGCACAACACCATCCCCAGTTCGGTCTGCCCATAGTGGTCATGAATGACCACGCCAAGGTGGTCGGCGAACCAGCGGATGACTTCCGGGTTCAGCGGCTCGCCGGCGCTGCTGACGATACGCAGCTTGCCTTTGATCGACTTGGCGAAGGCGTCGCCCCCGGCGATCAGCAAGCGATAGGCCGTCGGCGATCCGGTGAGGTTGGTGATCCCGTACTTGTTGATCACCCGGCAGGTGCTTTCCAGGGTGAACGGGCCATCGTAGAAGGTGATCGGGTGGCCCATCGACATCGGCCCGGTGACACCGAAGTAGATGCCGTAGGCCCAACCCGGATCGGCAACGTTCCAGAACGCGTCTTCGGGACGCAAATCCACCGCGTCACGGGTGTAGCTCTGGAACGCAACGATAGCCTTGAGTGGCACTGACAGCGCTTTCGACGGGCCAGTGGTGCCCGAGGTGAACATCAGCAGGAACGGGTCTTCGCCGGTCAACAGTACCGGTTCGCAGGCATTGGAGAAGTTGGCCAGTTCGGCCCAGAAACTGAAATCGCCCTGAACGATGCCCTGCCCCTTGGGCCCGCTGACGGTGACGATAGTCGGGCAATCGGCGACTTCAGCGAGTTTCGAGCGGTTGACCGCGTCGGTGACCACGACCTTGGCACCGGAGCTGCCCAGTCGATGCTCGATGGCTTTCGGGCCGAAGGCAGTGAACAGCGGCTGATAAACCGCACCAATACGCCAGGTGGCGAACACGGTAATCAATAGTTCGATGTTACGTGGCAGCAGACCGGCGACCTTGTCGCCCTTCTGTACGCCCTGGGCCAGGAGGAAGTTGGCGAAACGCGCGGCCTTGTCCTGCAAGTCGCTGAAGGTGTAAGTCGCGCTGGTGCCATCGCGGCCTTCCCAGAACAGCGCGATGCGACCCGGCAAGGCATGCCGGTCACAGCACTCGATGCAGGCGTTGAGGGCAGTCAGATCGCCAGCGAGTGCGGCGTCGACGGTGTGCTGATAATTGAACTGTGATGTAGCAGACAAGTAATCGCGCATTGCCAGAATCCCTCTGTATTTTTATTAGGTTGGGGGAACCGTAACTAACAGGGAAATACTCGCTCTGCGCGGGTGGAGGGGCAATGGTCAAAGTTATCAAGTTGCGTGACTGGTTTGGCCAAGATCCGGGAGGTGGCGCCTCGTCATGGCACCCAAAGAACCGGATCAGTCAGGACGCTTCGTTGAGAATCAAACTGCGGTAATGCCCCGGATTGGACCCCGACCACTTGCGAAACGCCTTGTAGAACGAACTCGCGTCGGCAAACCCCAGGCGCGTGGCGATTTCCGCGAAGCTGATGGCCGGTTCCGCCAGCCAGACGATGGCCAGTTCCTTGCGCACGCTGTCCTTGAGCCCTTGATAGGTTTGCCCTTCCTCGGCCAGCCGGCGGCGCAGGGTCGAGGCCGACATGCACAGGCGTTGCGCCAGGGCTTCGGTTTCGGGCCAGCGTTCGGCCGGCAGTTGCCGCAGATCGTGCTTGATACGGCTGGCCAGGCTCTGCGGATCGCGGTACTTGACCAGAATGTTTGCCGGCGCATGGGCCAGGAAACGCTTGAGTTCTTCGGCGCTGCGCTTGATCGGCGCATCCAGGCAATCAGCGGAGAAAATCATCCGCGTGCGCGGGCGGTCGAATCGCAGGTTTTCGGAAAACATCACCTGGTAGTCGTCGCAGAAGTCCGGCTGCGAGCAGCGCAACTCGATGGCCAGGATCGGAATCCGCCGCCCCGCCAGCCAGCAGGCCACGCCATGCACGATCATCCAGTAGGTGAAATAGGTGAACGCCCGGCGCGGTTCCTGTTCATCTTCCAGCAGCACGATTTCCGCCAGGCTTTGTTGGCGGACCAACTCCGCGGGCAGGTGTTCGAGCATCAGTGACAGGAAGCCCAAGCCACTGGTGAGGCCCGCCGCCAGACTCGGCTGGACCATGGCGCAACGACAAAGAAACTCCAGGCTGCCGGACTTGAGCTTGCGCGGGTCCATGCCGAAAAACTCATCATCGCCGCGCCGCGCCAACAGACGCCACAGCCGGGCGTACGCGGTGGCCGGTACCCGTGCATCGCTGCTGTGCAGCAGGAGCGGATCGATGCCGACCTTGATCAACACCTCTTCGGTGGCAACGCCCGGGGCGCAACTTTGCAACAGCGCTTCTCGCACCAGTTGAATGGAGATGGTGTCTTTTTCCGCCATGGAGCGAGGCAAACCCTGTTCTTGTAGGAGTGGTGCGCATATTAGCTCAGCCATCGACCCAACGCAGACCCCTGTAGGAGCGAGCCTGCTCGCGGTGGAGGTTAACGATGACGTGGGTTGCCTGGATGAACGCGGTGCCCTGACGTCCATCGCTAGCAGGCTCGCTCCTACAGGGGGACGGGGGTGATCTTCAGGGTCGTTCAGCTCATGTTCAGGTAAATGCCAATCAATGACATATGCGAATAAGTGTCATTATGTTACAAATTCGCACCTTATCTGATTGCCCCACGGTGCTGAATGCTCGTTCCTTTTCTGATCATGCTGCGCGAAGGCGTTGAAGCCGCGTTGATCGTTGGCATCATCGCCAGCTACCTCAAACAGACGGGCCGAGGCCAGTGGATGCCCGCCGTCTGGATCGGCGTGTTCCTCGCCGCCGCCCTCGCCCTGCTGGTAGGCGGAGGCCTGGAACTGGCCAGCGCCGAGTTTCCGCAAAAACAGCAGGAACTGTTTGAAGGCGTGGTCGGCCTGGTGGCGGTCGGCATTCTCAGCTCCATGGTGTTCTGGATGCGCAAAGTGGCGCGCTCCATCAAGCATTCGCTGCACACGTCCCTTGATCAAGCACTGACCGGCTCCCGGCATCAGGTCACTGCTCTGATCGCCATGGTGTTTTTCGCCGTGGCGCGCGAAGGCCTGGAAACGGTGTTCTTCCTGCTCGCGGTGTTCCAGCAAAGCGAAGGTCCGGCGGCCCCGATCGGTGCCCTGCTTGGCCTGGTCCTGGCGATTATCGTGGGTTGGCTGATCTACACCGGCAGCATGCGTCTGAACCTCGGCGCGTTTTTCCGCTGGACTGGCCTGTTCATCCTCGTGGTGGCGGCGGGCATTCTCGCCAGCTCGGTGCAGGCGCTGCACGAGGCCGGTGTGTGGAATCACCTGCAAGCCGTGCTCTTCGACATCAGCACCACACTGCCCGTGGACGGTCCGCTGGGTTCGGTGCTGGCCGGCATGTTCGGTTACCAGGACGCCCCGACCGCCAGCACCCTGGGTGCCTATCTGATTTATCTGATCGTGGCGTTGGTGATGTTCTTCAGGCCAACCCCTGCGCCGATTGCAAACTCCCGCAGGAGCGAGCCTGCTCGCGAGGGGCGTCAACGATGACGCAGGCTGCCTGGAAAAACTCATCGCCTGCATATTCATCGCAAGCAAGCTAGCGCCCAAAGGATTCGTTCGAATAACCGGCCAGACAGTCCTCCTCCATTTCCAGCCAGTAAGGGCAACCATGCCAAATCCAGCCCCACCCCAGGCTTCCCCGCCCCGCGCCTTGCGCTGGGCGGTGGCCGGTTCGTTGATCGTGATGATCGCCGCCGGCGGCCTGTTCTATTACGCCGCGAAAATGGCCGCTGACAAGCGCCAGGCCAACCATGACGAAGTGCGGGTGACCATTCATCCGCACAGCTGCGAGCCCAATGCCCTGACGGTTCCGGCCGGCCATGCCAGCTTCCGCATCGTCAATCAATCCGATCGCGCCGTCGAATGGGAAATCCTCGATGGCGTGCTGGTGGTCGAAGAGCGAGAGAACATCGCGTCCGGCCTGAGCCAGGTGATCAACGCTAACCTGTTGGCCGGCGACTACGCCATCACCTGCGGTCTGCTGAGCAACCCGCGCGGCACCTTGCACGTCACGCCGACGGCGGCTTCGGAAGCGGCGGCCAAGGCCAGGCCGTCAATGGTGGCGTTCGTCGGGCCGTTGTCGGAGTTCCGCGTGTACCTGAGCAGCCAGGGCTCGGCGCTGATCAAAGCCGTCACCGCCCTTGAGCAAGCGATCGCCACCGGCGATCTCAGCCAGGCCCAAACCTTATACGTACCGGCCCGCACCGCTTATCAACGCCTGGCTCCGGCAGCCCAGCGCCTGGCCGAGCTGGACAATGGGATCAACGCCCGTGCCGACTACTTCGAACAACGCGAGCAAGACCCCGGGTTCGTCGGTTTCCATCGCATCGAGTACGCGCTGTTCCAGCAACGCAACCTCGACGGCCTGGCACCGGTCGCCCAGCGCCTGTTGGCGGACGTGACCACCCTAAAACAACAGCTGCTGGCCCAGTCCCTGCCACCGGAGCAATTGGTGAGCCTGGTCGTGCGCAATCTCAACGGCATCGCCGAGGTGCGCGCCCGCAGTGGTGAAGAAGAACGTTACAGCCACACCGATCTGAATGGCTTCGCCGCCAATCTCGACGCCGCGCACAAGGTCGTCGAACTGCTGCGTCCGTTGCTGGCCAAATCCGCCGCCGACCTGCTGCCACAGATCGACAGTGCGCTCGGCGCGTTCGACACCGAACTCAACGGTTTGAAGGCCAAGGACGACTACGCCAGCTACGACCGTGTTGACAGCGAGCAACGCCAGCAGATCGCCGACAAGGCCAAGGCACTGGTCGTTGCACTCGATGGAATCGACCCCGCCCTTGGCCTTTCCGGCCTCTAAGCAGAAGACGACTTATCAATGAACGATTCAGAACAACTCAACCTCCAGCGGCGCCGGGTATTGATGGGCATGGGCGCAGCCGGTGTCGCCCTGGCCGGCTCCGCGCTGAGCTGCCCGGCCATGGCCGCCAGTCCCGCGCAGGTCACTGAAGCGCCGAGCAGCGACCGCACGCAAGACCGCCACGCATTCCACGGCAAGCACCAGACGGGCATCGTCACCCCGCGCCCGGCGTCCGGCATGTTGGTGTCCTTTGATGTACTGGCCAGCGACCGCCAAGACCTGGAGCGACTGTTTCGCACCCTCAACGATCGCATCGCGTTTTTGATGAAAGGCGGCCCGGTCACCCAGGTCGATCCGAAGTTGCCACCGGTGGATTCGGGCATTCTCGGCCCGATCGTGACCCCGGATAACCTGACCATCACGGTGTCGGTTGGTGCCTCGTTGTTCGATGAGCGCTTCGGTCTGGTCAATGCCAGGCCCAAGCGCCTGACTCGCATGGTCGGCTTTCCCAATGACGCGCTGGAGGCCGATTGCTGCCACGGCGACCTGAGCCTGCAGTTCTGCTCCAACACCACCGACACCAACATCCACGCCTTGCGCGACATCGTGAAAAATCTCCCGGACCTGCTCCTGGTGCGCTGGAAGCAGGAAGGCAGCGTGCCGCCCCAGGCCCCGGCAAAACCGGGTGTGCCAGCGCAGAGCGCGCGCAACTTCCTGGGCTTTCGCGACGGCTCGGCCAACCCCGACTCCAACAATGCACAAACCATGGACAGCGTCGTCTGGGTTCAGCCCGGCAGCGACGAACCGGCCTGGGCGGCGAATGGCAGCTATCAGGCGGTGCGGATCATCCGCAACTTCGTCGAGCGTTGGGACCGCACACCGCTGCAGGAACAGGAAAGCATCCTCGGTCGGGTCAAAAGCACCGGCGCGCCCATGGGCGGCACCCATGAATCCCAGGTGCCGGACTACAGCCAGGACCCGCACGGCAAGTTGACCAGACTCGACGCGCATATCCGCCTGGCCAACCCGCGCACCGCCGCGACCCAGGCCAACCTGATCCTGCGCCGTCCGTTCAACTACTCCAACGGCGTGAACAAGAACGGCCAACTGGACATGGGTTTGCTGTTCATCTGCTATCAGGCCGATCTGGAGAAAGGCTTTATCACCGTGCAAAACCGACTCAACGGCGAGCCACTGGAGGAATACCTGAAACCGGTCGGTGGCGGCTATTTCTTCACCTTGCCCGGCGCCACCGGCGATAAGGATTTCATCGGTCGCTCACTGCTCGACGCCACACAACCCACAACAAACGCGTAACCCACCCAACACGGAACCGTCCCATGAAACAGTCGCCACTCGCATTACTGCTGACCCTCGGCTTGCTCACCACCCCGCTTGCGGCTTTCGCGGCAACGGCGCCGCTAGAGCTGGTTCAGCCGATTTCCGACTACAAGATCTACGTCACCGAGCAACTGGATGAACTGGCCAGCCACACCCGGCAATTCACCGACGCCGTGAAAAAAGGCGACCTGGCCACCGCGAAAAAACTCTACGCGCCGACCCGTGTTTACTACGAATCCATCGAGCCGATTGCCGAGCTGTTCAGTGATCTCGACGCGTCCATCGATTCCCGCGTCAATGACCATGAGAAAGGCGTGGAAGCAGAAGACTTCACCGGCTTCCACCGCATCGAATACGCGCTGTTTTCGCAAAACAGCACCCAGGGCCTGGGCGAACTGGCCGACGGCCTGAACAAAGACGTCAAGGACCTGCAAACCCGCGCCGCCGGCCTGACGTTCCCGCCGGAAAAAGTCGTTGGCGGTGCCGCTGCGCTGCTTGAAGAAGTGGCCGCCACCAAGATCTCCGGCGAAGAAGATCGCTACAGCCACACCGACCTTTATGACTTCCAGGGCAACATCGACGGCGCGAAAAAAATCGTCGACCTGTTCCGCCCGCAAATCGAAAAACAGGACGCGGCATTCATCGCCAAAGTCGACAAGAACTTCGCCACGGTGAACCGGGTCCTGGCCAAGTACAAAACCGCAGACGGCGGCTTCGAGACCTACGACAAAGTGAAGGACAGCGACCGCAAGGCGCTGGTCGGCCCGGTGAATACCCTGGCTGAGGATTTGTCGACGTTGCGCGGGAAACTGGGGCTTAACTGAATGGAGTGGCGACTGGAAGGGCCTCATCGCTGGCAAGCCAGCTCCCACAGGTTTTTGAGTCGAACCACACTTGCGTGATCGACATTCAACCCTGTGGGAGCGGGCTTGCCCGCGATGGCGTCAGCCGCCGCGCTATAGGTTTTACAGGATGCGGTACAACAACCGCTCAATACGCACACGACTCACCCGCTTGAGAAACTTCGCCACTCCCGACGGGTAATCCGGCAAGGTTTGCAGGTCCTGGAAACGCTCGATGCGTCGGGTATGCTGGAAAATCTGTGCCAGTTCCGTGCGTCGCGGTACCTGTAGCTCGCCCTTCGGATCATCGATCAGCAAGGCATTTTCCAGATCGAGACGAAACGCCCGGGGGTTGAGGTTGTTGCCGGTCAGCAAGGTGTAGCGCTGATCGATCCACATGCCCTTGAGGTGATAGGTGTTATCGCCGTCCAGCCACAGGTGCAGGTTCAACTGACCACTGTCGATGTTGCGCTGGTGGCGCTTGGCGAACCGGCGCAGGCTGATTTCATAGAGGTACGGCAGCGCTGAAATCACCTTGAACGGCTCGCTCGGCGGGATGTAGAAGTCGTTGGCAGTCTTGTCGCCGACCACGATGTCGATCTTCACGCCCCGCGCCAACGCCCGGTTGATTTCCCGAATCACCGCCAAGGGCAGGTTGAAATACGGCGTGCAGATCGTCAGTTGTTGCTGGGTGCTGGCGATCAGTTCACAAATCACCCGGTTCAGCGGGTTGTTCTTGCCAACGCCAAGCAACGGGCTGACCGACAACCCGGTCCTGTCCGTGGTGCCCTGGCTGGTGTCGTACGCCGCGTGCTTGAGTCGGCTGCGCAGGTCACCGATGTCGCTGCGCAGGCTGCGGGTGGTCGGCAAGTTTGGCAGATCCAGGCGATGCACGGCCTTGGAAGCCACCAGACCATGCTGCACCAGATGCTGCATCGAATCGGCAAGCTGAGGGTTCTGCAGCAGGTGATAACGGTCGTAGCGGTACTTGTCGAACTTGTGCAGGTAGACGTTGTTCAGGCTCGCGCCGCTGTAGATCACACAGTCATCGATCACGAAACCCTTCAGATGCAGGACGCCGAACAGTTCGCGGGTCTGCACCGGCACGCCATACACCGGCACTTCACTGGCGTGGGTGCGGGTCATTTCCTGATACCAGGCCGAGTTGCCCGGCTGCTTGCCGGCGCCGATCAGGCCGCGCTGGGCGCGCAGCCAGTCGACGACCACCACCACGTCCAGCTCCGGACGCGCCAGTTTGGCGGCGTGCAAAGCATCGAGAACTTCCTGACCGGCCTCATCCTGTTGCAGGTACAGCGCAACGATGTAAATGCGCCGCGTGGCACTGGCGATTTTTTCCAGCAGGCAGCGACGGAACTCGGCAGCGCCAGAGAGGAAGGTGACGGCATCGGCGGTCAGCGGAAAACTGCGCAGTTTGGGCAGCAGGGAGCGTTTGAAAAGCGACGGCATAGGGCTCGCAGAGGGTCGAATCCAAAGAGGTGGAGAGCTTACACCATGGATGGGTCTGGGTCTTGTTACTGTCTGTAATAGCCCTTCGCAGGCAAGCCAGCCCCTACAGGTCGCCGCATCGCAGCTTAGGCCGCTTGGCGAACGGAAAAATAACATTTGACCAAGGAGAACGATCGTTCTACTTTAAGCGCCATGAACGAAAATACTAGCAACGACACACGCGACATCATTCTGGATGTCACCGAAAAGCTGATCTACAAAAGTGGCATCGCCGCCACGGGCATGGATCTTCTGGTGAAAACCGCCGGTGTCTCCAGAAAGAGCGTCTACCGTTACTTCGCCAACAAGGAGGAGCTCACCGTCGCGGCCCTGCAACGCCGGGATCAACGCTGGATGCACTGGTACAGGAGCGCGGTCGACCAGGCCGAAACCCCGGCGGACCGGTTGCTCAATCTGTTTACCGTGCTCAAGTCCTGGTTCTGTTCCGAAGGCTTTCGCGGTTGCGCTTTCATCAATACCAGCGGTGAGACGGGTGATCCGCAAGACCCGGTTCGCCTGGTCGCCAAAGACCACAAACAAAAGCTGCTCGACTACGTGTGCGAGCTGTGTACCGAACATGGCGCCGAAGATCCGCAGACGCTGGCCAAGCAACTGCTGATCCTGATTGACGGGGCCATTACCGTCGCACTTGTCATGGGTGACTACAGTGCCGCCGATAATGCGCAATGCATGGCGCGAAAGTTATTGGACCTGTAACTGCTTGATCAAGACCGACAACTTTGTTGAACTTTAATTTAATACGGAGACATGAAATGTCTAATGCCGAAGTTCGCCCGCCATTGCCGCCCTTTACCCGTGAATCCGCCATCGAAAAAGTCCGCCTGGCCGAAGACGGCTGGAACTCCCGCGATCCGGAGCGTGTGTCGCTGGCCTACACCCTGGACACCCAATGGCGAAACCGCGCTGAGTTCGCCCACAACCGCGAAGAGGCCAAAGCCTTCCTGACCCGTAAATGGGCCAAGGAACTGGACTATCGCCTGATCAAGGAACTCTGGGCCTTCACCGACAACCGCATCGCCGTGCGTTATGCCTATGAATGGCACGACGATTCGGGCAACTGGTTCCGCTCCTACGGCAACGAAAACTGGGAGTTCAACGAACACGGCCTGATGGCCCGGCGCTTCGCCTGCATCAACGACATGCCGATCAAGGAAAGCGAGCGCAAGTTCCGCTGGCCGCTGGGCCGCCGCCCGGATGATCATCCGGGCTTGTCCGACCTCGGTTTGTAAACGCGTCCCTTGTTGAAGCTGGCTTGCCAGCGATGGCGTCCTGACAGTCGACCAATCTGTTATCTGTCAGGTTGCTTTCGCCGGCAAGCCGGCTCTTACAGGAGGTTTTGGTGTTCAGGCGACCGCTGCGGTCTGCCGGGACAGGGCTTCAGCCTCAAGCTCCCGCACCAACGGCAATACCCGCTGGCCGAAATACTCCACTTCTTCCTGAAAGTGCAGGAACCCCGCCAAAACCAGATCCACGCCCACTGCTTTAAGCGCCACAATCCGCTCGGCGATCTGTCGTGGCGTGCCGATCAGATTGGTCTTGAAGCCATCGTTGTATTGCACCAGGTCCTCGAACGTCGATTTTGCCCAGTTGCCCTCGCCTTCCGGCGATGCCCGCCCCGCCTGCTTCGCCGCGTCACCGAAGGCGGTCACCGCTTCGGGATCAGCCTGATCGATGATCTGTGCCAGCACTGCCCGCGCCTCCTCTTCGGTGTCCCGGGCGATCACGAATGCGTTCACACCGATCTTGACTGAATGATTGTTCGCGGCCGCCTTGGCGCGAATGTCATCGACCTGGGCCTTGATGCCTTCGGGGGTGTTGCCGTTGGTGAAATACCAGTCCGACACCCGCGCGGCCATGTCCCGCGCCGCACGGGAACTGCCACCCTGGAAGATTTCCGGCCGGCCCTGGGGTTTGGGTTTGAGGCTGTAGTTGTCGAAGCGATAGAAGTCGCCGCGAAAGGTGAAGTTGTCCTGGGTCCAGATGCCTTTAAGTGAGCGAATGAACTCTTCGGAGCGGCGATAGCGCTCATCGTGTTCCAGCCAGTGTTCGCCGATGGCCTGGAACTCGCCCTTGAACCAGCCGCTGACGATATTGACCGCCACCCGGCCGTTGGTGAGCTGATCGATGGTTGCCAGTTGCTTGGCCGCCAGCGCCGGTTGCCAGGGGCCTGGCAGGATCGCGGCGATGACTTTGAGTCTGGTCGTTGCCGCCAGCAGTGCATGGCTGAAGGCCACTGATTCATGCTGATACTCGGCACCGTAACCGGCGGTGAAACGGATCTGCGTCAGGGCATATTCGAACCCCGCCTCCTCGGCCAGCTGTGCCAGCTTGCGGTTGTAGTCGATGCCCCAGTGGGTACGTTGTTCGATCTTGCTGACCACCAGCCCACCGCTGACGTTCGGCACCCAGTAGGCAAATTTGACGGCTTGCTGACTCATTGGCGTGTCCTCGGGATATTAGGGAATGTCCTGGGGCATGAGCAGCAAGTGTGCCAGTCCTGAATCTGGAGCGCTCGGAAACGGTGGCGAGGGAGCTTGCTCCCGCTGGGCTGCGCAGCGGCCCCAAGTTTTGGTGAGCGCTGCGCACTCAAGCGGGAGCAAGCTCCCTCGCCACAAAAGCCGCCGTCCCCGGACAATTTGCTGATGCACTGTTGGCCCGGCAACAGTTGAAACTGCCGCGCCCCCAATGAAGTCCAGTAAATCCGCACCGAACAGGTCCGGCATGGACCCTGCAATCCCCCTTGGCAGACGCAATGTTTTTTCTGCCAGCCAAGGAGCCACTCCATGACCGAACACCAGGTAATCAACCCACTGTCCACCGGCACCGACTATGAAGCCCTCGCGGCGACCTATCGGCCGACTTTCCAGCGCATTGCCGACGGCGCCCTCGAGCGCGAACAGTCGCGTACGTTACCCCATGAGCCGATTCAATGGCTCAAGGAAGCCGGCTTTGGTGCGGTGCGGGTGCCGATTGAATACGGCGGCGGTGGCGCCTCGGTTCCGCAGCTGTTCGAGCTGCTGATCGAACTGGCCGAAGCCGACTCGAACCTTCCCCAGGCATTGCGCGGCCACTTTGCCTTTGTCGAGGATCGCCTCAACGCCCCATCCAGCCCGGCGCGGGACGTCTGGTTCAAACGCTTCGTCGAGGGGGACATCGTCGGTTGCGCCTGGACAGAAATCGGCACGGTGGCGATGGGCGATGTTGTCACCAAGGTCACGCCCCATGGCGATCAATGGCGACTAAATGGCGAGAAGTTCTACAGCACCGGCAGTCTGTTTTCCGACTGGATCGACGTCTATGCCCAACGCAGCGACACCGGTGGCGATGTGATCGCCGCCGTGCGCACACGCCAGCCGGGTATCGAGCAAAGCGACGATTGGGACGGCTTCGGCCAACGCACCACCGGCAGCGGTACGTCGCGCTTTGTCGATGCCGAAGTGGACGCCGGGAACGTCATCGACTTCGCGACCCGCTTCAAATACCAGACGGCGTTTTATCAACTCGTATTGTTGGCCACACTGGCGGGTATTGGCCGTGCGGCATTGCGCGATGTCTCCCGTCATGTGCGCGAACGCCAGCGCATCTACAGCCATGGCAACGCGCAGCGCGTCAGCGAAGACCCACAGGTCCAGCAAGTGGTCGGCAACATTGCCGCGTGGGTTTATGCGGCCGAGGCCAGCGCATTGAAAGCCGCACAACCGGCGCAGCAGGCCTACGTCGCGCGTTTCGCTGGCGATCCGGCCCGGGAGCGAGCGGCCAACGTGGCGGCAGAGATCGAGTCGGCGAAGGCGCAAGTGGTGGTCACGGAGTTGATTCAACGAGCGACCACCGAACTCTTCAACGCGCTGGGGGCTTCGGATATTCGCCGGGGCAAATCGCTGGATCGGCATTGGCGCAATGCGCGGACCGTTTCGTCGCATAACCCGGTGATCTACAAGGCGCGGATTGTCGGGGATTGGTCGATCAACGGAACCGAGCCACCGTTTGTGTGGCAGATCGGCAATGGGCCGGCCCCAAAGGCCTGATGTGTTTCGCAAGGGCCGGCTGCGGGAGATTGGCTCGCTCCCACATGGATTGGCGCTGAACCTGCAGGAGCGAGCCTGCTCGCGAAAAACGCCCGGACGACGCGTTCATTCAGACAACCCACGTCATCATTGACGACCATCGCGAGCCGGCTCGCACACAGGAGATGGGGGGCATCTGCAGGTGACTGGTCGGTTATCAAGCCGCCTTTGCTGGCAAGCCAGCGCCAGATGAAAGGCCAGACCAGTCGCCGCAGAATCAGGATCTAGGTAAGATAACCGCCCTTCTGCGCAGCCCCTTGCTGCCACCGCCGAATAAGCCGATTCCATGCCTTTCGAACTCAGTGTTGATCTCACCACCCTGGCCATTCTGGCCCTTGTTGCCTTTGTAGCCGGATTCATCGACGCCATTGCCGGCGGTGGCGGCCTGTTGACCACCCCTGCGTTGCTGACTGCCGGCCTGCCCCCGCACCTGGTCCTGGGCACCAACAAGCTCAGCTCGACCTTCGGTTCGGCCACCGCCAGTTTCACCTTCTACCGCCGCAAGCTGTTCCATCCCAGGCAGTGGACTCACGCCATCGTCGGCACCCTGGTCGGCGCGCTGAGCGGTGCCGTGGTCGCCCACTACCTGCCGGCCGAGTGGCTGAACAAGATGCTCCCGGTGATCGTCTTTGCTTGCGGTGTCTATCTGTTGTTTGGCGGAACGCCGAAAGCGCCGCTGGACAGCGACGCACCGATCAAGAAAACCTGGCAATCGACCCAAGGCTTCAGCCTCGGCTTCTATGATGGCGTCGCCGGTCCGGGGACCGGGGCGTTCTGGACCGTCAGCAGCCTGCTGCTCTACCCCATCGACCTGGTGAAGGCCAGCGGCGTAGCGCGCAGCATGAACTTCGTCAGCAACGCGGCGGCGCTGTCGATTTTCATTTTTTCCGGTCAGGTGGACTGGGTGATCGGCTTGAGCATGGGCTCGTCCTTGATGGTCGGCGCCTTCTTCGGCGCTCGCACCGCCATCAGCGGCGGCGCGAAGTTCATTCGTCCGGTGTTCATCACCGTGGTGCTGGGCCTGACCGTGCGGCTAGCCTGGCAACACTGGTTCAGCATGGCCTAAGCGCCGCGCCACGTAGACGTCGATCAGGTAACGGGCAATCGAGCGTGACGCCGGCAACGGCGGCAGCTCGTGCACGTTGAACCACTGGGCGTCTTCGATCTCGTCTTCCTGACAGACGATCTCGCCACCGGCGTATTCGGCATGGAAACCGAGCATCATCGAGTGCGGGAACGGCCAGCACTGGCTGCCCATGTACTGAATGTTCTTGACCTCGATCCGCACCTCTTCGCGAACCTCGCGAATCAGGCAATCCTCGGCTGACTCACCCGGCTCGGCGAAGCCTGCCAGCGTGCTGTAGACCCCGCTGACAAACCGTGGCGAACGCGCCAGGAGGATTTCGTCGCCACGGGTCACCAGTACGATCATGCTTGGCGAAATCCGTGGATAGCTGCGCAGATCGCATGGCTGGCAATACATCGCCCGCTCGCGCGGCACCTGGCTCATGGCTTGCCCGCAATTACCGCAAAAGCGATGCTCACGGGCCCAGGTGCCGATCTGCGCGGCGTACGCGAGCACCTTGTAAATCGTGTGATCGCCTTCGAGCATGAACGCCCGCAAGCCTTTCCACTGACAGCCCGGGACTTCGCTGTGACTGCGCAACTCCAGCAGATACACCGGCTCGCCATCGAGATGACCGATGCCATGCTCGGCAAGAATCGCCAGGTCCTGGCGCTTGAGCCATTCACGGGGGAACAGCGCGCCATTGTCATCGAACAAAAAGCCTTCGGGGCTACGCGCCACGGCCCAGCCGCCGGGTTGATCGGTGTCCAGTACTGCAGTGGTCCAGCGTGAAGTCATTTTTCAATCAATCCAGAAATTCGGGTTTCTGTTTGCTCATATGGGCGGCCATGGCCACGCGCAAGTCGGTGGATTGCAACATGGCGGCGTTCCAGGTGGCGACGTATTCCAGGCCATCATCGATGCGATGATCGCGCATGTAGCTGATCATCTCCTTGGTACCCATGACGGCAATCGGCGACTTGCTGGCGATCTCGCGGGCAATGCCCATGACGCCATCAAGCAGGCTGGCGCTGTCGCTGTAAACGCGATTGACCAGGCCCATGCCCCGCGCCTCTTCGGCACCAAAGGTGCGACCAGTGTAAGCCAGTTCGCGCAGCATGCCGTCACCGATGATCCGCGGCAAGCGTTGCAGCGTGCCGACGTCGGCAGCCATGCCGATGTCGATTTCCTTGATCGAGAACTGGGCATCTTCGGCGGCGTAACGCATGTCGCAAGCGGCGATCAGATCAATGGCACCGCCCAGGCAGTAGCCGTGGATGGCGGCCAGTACCGGTTTACGGCAGTTGTCGACGGCATTGAACGACGCTTGCAGATTGAGAATCTTGCGTCGCAGCAGGCGCGCGTTGCGCCCGACATCCTTGCCCATTTCATTGGCCACGGCGGCCAGCATCATCAGGTCGATGCCAGAGGAAAAATGCTTGCCGGCGCCACTGAGAACCACCACCCGCACTTCGTCGGTGTCGTCGATCCATTGGAAGATCTCGACGATCTCGCTCCAGAACGCAGCATTCATCGAATTGATCTTTTCCGGGCGATTGATCTGCACATGGGCGATTTTATCGACCAGTTCGACGTTGAATGCTGTGTATTGGGACATGCCAGTGATCCTTTAGCGGGCAAAAAATTAGGCCCGAACTATAACAAGGCACGGCGGCAGGCAGTAAGGCAGCGGTTCGGCCAAAAGCGGGACTTCTCGGCGATCAAGCATGCCCCTCCTCGATTTGTGCTTTCCTTGCCAAGAACTCCACAACGGAATGAATAATTGTTCACGCTGCAGTGTTTACCTCCAGACGGGTACCTGCAGAACATGTCGAGGTTTTCGGCTTGCTCGATGTCCCGGCCCTGATCCCTGTGGAGCATTGTCCATGAATAGCCGTTTTTCAGTTTTCACCGTTCCGTTGTTGATTGCCACCGTGCTCGCCAGTTCCCTGGCGCTGGCCCACGGCGATGACAACGCCCCCGCCAAGCCCGAATGCCCTCGAGGCCAGGTCCTGGATAAAAAAACGCAAAAATGCGTCCTGCAAACCAGTAAAGCGGTGTCTGACGCCGACCGTACCGATTACGCTTATCAATTGGCCAAGGACGGTCGTTACGAAGAAGCCCTGGCGCTGCTGGATACGCTCCAAGACCCCAACACCGCCAAGGCGTTAAACTATCGCGGCTACGCCACGCGTAAACTGGGGCGCACCGACGAAGGCATCGGTTACTACCTGCAATCGGTCAAACTCGACCCGCAGTACGCGAAGGTCCGCGAATACCTCGGCGAAGCCTATGTGGTCAAAGGCCGCCTGGACCTGGCCCAGGAACAGTTGCAGCGGATCAAATCGATTTGCGGCAACACCTCCTGCGAGGAATACCAGGACCTGGCAGAAGCCATCAACGACTCATCGAAAACCTGACACCCCGAACGGACGGAGGTCGCCATCGCCAGCGATCAGGCAATACGGGCAGAACTGAGCCAGCACCTGGCGCGTTTATGGCGCTACGGCCTGCTGTTGTCCCGACAAAGGCATGTCGCCGAAGACCTGGTGCAAGCCACTTGCGTGCGCGCACTGGAACGGGCCGGGCAATATGAACCGGGAACACGGATGGACCGCTGGCTGATGAGCATCCTGCATTCGATCTGGATCAACGAAGTGCGCGCGCGGCGGGTTCGTCAGGGACAAGGGACAGTCGATACCGACAATGCCTTGTCGTTTGACGGCGAGCACGTGGCGCAGACCCATGTACTGGCGTCGCAGGTCATTCGCCGTGTCGATGCGCTGCCCGAGGCCCAACGGGAAACGGTATTTCTGGCGTATGTCGAGGGTTTGTCCTATCGCGAAGTCGCCGAGGTCCTGCAAGTACCGATTGGCACCGTCATGAGTCGCCTCGCCGCGGCGCGGGTAAAACTGGCCGAGTACCCGCCATTGCAATCGGTGCCGAACCCTTCCAGCGGAGAACGTCGATGAACGCGAAACTCTCGGATGAGCAACTGGTGGCCTATCTGGATGACCAGCTCGATACCGAACAGCGGGCACGCATCGACGCGGCCATTGCCGAAGACCCGATGATCGGCCTGCGCCTGCAATGGCTGGATCGCAGCAGCCTGCCGTTCAAGGATGCGTTCAGTCAACTGAGTCGACAGGCCCCCGTGGATCGCCTGCAAGCCATGCTCGACACCCTGCCCTCACCGGCACGCCCACCGCTGAGCCGTCGCTGGTTCCTGGCGGCAGCCGCCGGGCTGGTGGCCGGTGGCGTGCTGGCGGACCGGCTGTTCCTGGGCTGGCAGGAAAGTCAGCAAACCAGCAACTGGCGCGGGCTGGTGGCTGACTACATGGCGCTCTACGTACCGCAGACTCTGGAGCACCTGCCCAGCGATGAAACCACTCAGCGTGCGCAGTTGCAGACGCTCGACGAGCATCTGGGCCTGAAACTCGCACCCGCGCAGTTGAGTTTGCCCCGGGTCGAATTCAAGCGTGCACAAATTCTTGAATACGATGACGTGCCGATCGCCCAGATCACCTACCTGGACCCGGTCCATGGCCCCCTGGCGCTGTGCATCACCCTTTCCAGCAGCGGCAGCCGACATGTCGCCCGGGAGCGTCGGCACGGCATGAACATTATCTATTGGTCGGACATGCACCACGCCTGGATGCTGATCGGGCATAACCCGCCGGCAGAACTGGAGGCGATGGCCACGACGCTGCGCAGTCGATTCAGCGCCTGATCTTCCGCTATGCACGAATCTCTGTGGCGAGGGAGCTTGCTCCCGCTCGGCGGCGCAGCCGTCGTAAATCCTGCTTACGCGGTCTATCTGAAAGAATGCCCGGGGCCAACTCGCTCGCCACAGGGCGGCGGCCTTCAGATCGTTTGCCAGGTATGCAGTGTCAGGCCGGCGTCGGCAACCACAACCGGAATCGCGCTCCACCCAGCGGCGATGCTTCGACGGTCAAGGTACCGCCCTGCGCCTCCAGTGCACGACGACTGATCGCCAGCCCCAGGCCAAACCCGCCCGTGGCCCGATCACGACTGCGATCCAGCCGATAGAACGGCTCGAAAATCCGCTCACGCTGATCATCCGGAATGCCGATGCCGTCATCGTCCACCCAGATTTCGCAACCTTTGGGGCACACCTGCACGCCAATCTGAATGCGCATTTCGCAGTAACGCATAGCGTTGCGCAGCAGGTTCTGCAAGGCGCGAGCGGTCAGGCGCGGGTCCAGGCTGAAGCGTTCGAGCTGACCATGGAGCAGCACGTCGATGACAATCTCCGGTGATTGTTCTTCATCCACACTGCCCAGAATGCTGTCGATGAATTCGTCCAGCGACACCTCGATCTGCTCCGGCACCCGCGCCGGGATCTGCAGGCGGCTGTAGGACAGCAGTTCCAGCACCAACTCATCGAGTTCACGGATGTGGTCGACCAGCCCTTGCAGGCGCTCGCGGCTGGTGGCCGGCAAGTCGTCGGACAGGGCCAGGGCCAGGCCGAAGTCCAGGCGCGTCAACGGCGTGCGCAGTTCATGAGAAACCGCGTTGAGCAAATCACGCTGCTGATTCAGCAGGTTTTCGATATCGCCGGCCATGGTGTCGAAGACGTTCGCCAGGCTGCCGATGTTGGAACTGGGGGCAATCTGCGTGCGCTCACTCAAGTGGCCCTTGCCGAAGCGCTCAGCGGCACGTTTGAGCCGCTCCAGATCGCGCCAGTGCGGACGCAGCCACAGTAACAGGCACGCGAGCATGGTCGCGCCGATCAGCACGTTGATGCTCCAGTACAGCAGGTTGACGTCCAGCGGGTCCGGCGGTACGACCATTTGCACCACGGTGCGCTCATTCAGCGGCGCCACCGCCAGGGTGCGCCAACCCCAGTCGCCGATGCGCACCACGTTTTCACCGCGTTGCAAACGTTGTTGTTCATCAACGGAAAAACTGGCGTCGTCATTACTGCTGAGCACAATGTGCAGCGGCCGGAAATCCTCGTCCATTTCGGCTGCCAGGGCTGGCCACTGCTCGACCGGAACCGCCTTGAACTGCTTGACCATGAGGGTTTGCAGCCCTCGGGAATAATCGAGGTTGTAGGTGACAAAACGCTCGTGGAAGACCTTGATCACCAGGTCCGGCACCAGGTAAATGGCGGCGCTGAACGAGACGATGGTCACCAGGTACAGGCGAAAGAGGATTCTGAACATCGGCTCAGCATTCCCACTCGGAACGGCTGAAGAGGTAGCCCTTGCCCCACACGGTCTTGATCTTGCGCGCTTCGCCGGCGTGATCGTCGAACTTGCGTCGCAGCTTGGAGATCGCCACGTCCACCGAACGGTCGGTGCCGTTGAACTCGATGCCGCGCAGGCGTTGCAGAATCTGGTCGCGGCTCAGCACTTCGCCGGCATGCCGGGCCAGCACCACGAGCAGGTTGTATTCGCCGCTGGACAGTTCGACCAAGTGTCCGCGCCAGGTCACGGTCCGTTCGGACAGGTCGATGCACAGGTTGCCCATGAGGATGCGGTCGTTGGCGGTCTGCGGTTCACTGAGGCTGCTGCGTCGCAGCAAGGTGCGGACCCGGGCCAGCAATACGCGCGGTTCGCAGGGTTTGGTGACGTAATCGTCAGCACCCATTTCCAGGCCCAGCACCTGATCGTGGCTGTCGTCGCGGGCGGTGAGCATCAGGATCGGCAAGCTCGCCGAATCGGCGCGCAACAGGCGACACACTTGCAGGCCGTCCAGCCCCGGCAGCATCAGGTCGAGGATCACCAGGTCCGGCGGATTGAGCCGCGCCCGCTCGCGCACATGATCACCACGGCTGATCACGCTGACGGAGTAGCCATTGCGTTCCAGGTAGCTGGCAATCAGCTCGGCGAGTGCGGTGTCGTCTTCGACCAGGAGGATGTTGGGCATGTGGGTGTTCCAGAAAGTGCTGTGGCGCCTGATAGACCGCAATCGCGAGCAGGCTCGCTCCCACAAGAGACCTCAAGTGGGCACAAGTTCTGTGAACACCACCGAACCACTGTGGGAGCGAGCCTGCTCGCGATAGCAGTCGACCAAGCGCAAATGAAATCAAGGCCTGCAGGATATACGCCCACACGCACACCTGAGTAAAACCCTTACACAATTTCACACAGCGCCTACAAAGCTTCACCGCTACCCTCGCCGGCGCCCAGTAGGATGCTGGGGTCATTATTGGGGTCATTCATGTCTAAAAATCTGCTTGCCAGGCTCAGTCTTGTAGCGCTGGCGTTGACGCTGAGCGCCTGCGACAAGTCCTCCAACGCCGAAGAACAGGCACCGTTGGCCACCGTTCGCATCGAAACCATCGAAGCCCGACCGCTGTCGATCAGCAGTGAACTGAGCGGGCGGATCGTGGCGCCACGCATCGCTGAAGTGCGGGCCCGCGTGGCCGGCGTGGTGTTGCAGCGCACCTTCCGCGAAGGCAGCGACGTGAAGAAAGGCGATGTGCTGTTTCGCATCGACCCGGCCCCGTTCAAGGCCGACCTGGAAAGCGCCGAAGCGGCATTGCGCAAGGCCGAGGCCAATGCGTACCAAGCCAGACTGCAAGCGCAACGCTACGCCCAGTTGATCAACGACAAGGCCATCAGCGGCCAGGACTACGACAACGCGCGCGCTGCCGAGCGACAAACGGCGGCCGACGTCGCCGCCAACAAGGCCGCGGTGGACCGGGCAACCCTCAACCTGGGGTACGCCACCGTTACCGCGCCGATCTCCGGGCGCATCGGTCGCGCGCTGGTCACCGAAGGCGCGCTGGTGGGGCAGAACGAAACCACGCCGCTGGCGCTGATACAACAACTGAACCCGATCCACGCCGACCTCACCCAGTCGACCCGCGAACTCAACGACCTGCGCCGGGCATTCCGCTCCGGTCAGTTGAAAGCAGTCGGTCAAGGACAGGCCAGGGCCACGCTGATCCAGGACGATGGCAGCCTGTACCCGTTGCCGGGCAAGTTGCTGTTCACCGACATCACGGTCGATCCAGGCACCGGGCAGATCATCCTGCGCAGCGAATTCCCGAATCCGGACCTCGACCTGCTGCCGGGCAGTTTCGTGCGCGTGCGCCTGGAGCAGGCGGTCAATCAGCAAGGCATCAGCGTGCCGCAACGGGCCATCCAGCGTGACAGCGCCGGGGTGGCGCAGGTGCTGCTGCTCGATGACCAGCAGCGGGTCGGCCAGCAACCGGTCGAACTGGGCCCGGTGCAAAACGATCGCTGGGTCGTCACCGGCGGTCTCAAGCCCGGCGACCGCATTGTCGTCGAAGGCCTGCAACACGCCCGACCCGGTGAAAAAGTGCAGATCGACGACTCCCCTCTTCCACTCGCCCAGGTTTCTGACCAGTAAGCAGGACGCTTGTTTATGCCGCAGTTCTTTATCGACCGCCCGGTGTTTGCCTGGGTGGTGGCGTTGTTCATCCTGCTGGCCGGTGCCCTGGCCATACCGCAGTTGCCGGTGGCGCAGTACCCCGACGTCGCGCCGCCGCAGATCGAAATCTATGCCCTGTACCCCGGCGCCTCGGCGCAGACCGTGGACGAGAGCGTGGTCAGCCTGATCGAGGAAGAACTCAATGGCGCCGATCACCTGCTGTATTTCGAATCTCAAAGCAGTCTGGGCAGTGCCACGATCAAGGCGACCTTCCAGCCCGGCACCGATCCGGAAATGGCCCAGGTCGATGTGCAGAACCGCTTGAAGGTCGTGGAATCGCGCCTGCCGCAAGCGGTGACCCAACAAGGCTTGCAGGTCGAGAAAGTCTCCGCCGGGTTCCTGCTGTTGATCACCCTGACCTCCAGCGACGGCAAGCTCGACGATGTGGCGCTCAGCGATTACCTGGCGCGCAACGTGATGAACGAGATCAAGCGTCTGGACGGCGTCGGCAAGGCACAGCTGTACGGCGCCGAACGGGCGATGCGCATCTGGATCGACCCGCAGAAACTGCTCGGATTCAACCTGACGCCCGCCGATGTCAATGCCGCCATCGTGGCGCAAAACGCCCAGGTCTCGGCGGGCAGCATCGGCGACTTGCCGAGCCGCACCACCCAGGAAATCACCGCGACCATCCTGGTCAAGGGCCAGCTGTCGACGCCGGAGGAATTCGCCGACGTGGTGCTCAAGGCCAACCCCGATGGCTCCACCGTGCGCATCGGCGATGTCGCCAGGGTCGAGATCGGCAGCCAGGACTATCAGTTTTCCACGCGCCTGAACGGCAAGCCCTCGACCGCCGTCGGCGTACAACTGTCGCCCGGCGCCAACGCCCTGAGCACCGCGACGCGGGTGCGGGCGAAGATGGATGAACTGTCGCGCTACTTCCCGGCCGGGGTGCAATACAAGATCCCGTACGACACGTCGCCGTTTGTGAAAGTCTCGATCACTAAAGTGGTCTACACCCTCGGCGAAGCAATGCTGCTGGTGTTCGCGGTGATGTTCCTGTTCCTGCAGAACATCCGCTACACGCTGATCCCGACCCTGGTGGTGCCGGTGGCGCTGATGGGCACCTTTGCGACCATGCTCGCGCTGGGTTTCTCGATCAACGTACTGACCATGTTTGGCATGGTGCTGGCCATCGGCATTCTGGTGGACGACGCGATTGTGGTGGTCGAGAACGTCGAGCGAATCATGGCCACTGAAGGCCTGTCGCCCAGGGAAGCGACACGCAAGGCGATGAAGCAGATCACCGGCGCGATCATCGGCATCACGCTGGTGCTGGTGGCGGTGTTCATTCCGATGGCGTTCATGCAGGGCTCGGTCGGGGTGATTTACCGCCAGTTCTCGCTGTCGATGGCGATCTCGATCCTGTTCTCGGCGTTCCTTGCCCTGACCTTGACCCCGGCACTGTGCGCGACGCTGTTGCAGCCAATTGCCAAGGGCGAGCATCACGAGAAAGGTGGATTCTTCGGCTGGTTCAACCGTCGTTTCGAACGACTCACCGAGCGTTATCAGGGTTGGGTCGCCTATGCACTCAAGCGTACCGGCCGCTATCTGTTGATCTACGGTGTGCTGCTGGTGGGTTTGGCTCTGTGCTTTGTGCGCCTGCCCTCCTCGTTTTTGCCGGTGGAAGACCAGGGCTATACCATCACCGACATTCAATTACCGCCGGGCGCGACCAAGAATCGGACGGTGCAAGTGGCTGAGCTGATCGAGGCGCACAATGCCGGCGAACCCGGTATCGGTGACAGTGTGGTGATTC
The DNA here is from genome assembly GCF_054061835.1 of Pseudomonas sp. TE12234. Lineage (NCBI taxonomy): Bacteria > Pseudomonadati > Pseudomonadota > Gammaproteobacteria > Pseudomonadales > Pseudomonadaceae > Pseudomonas > Pseudomonas sp. TE12234. The sequence goes on along the minus strand of NZ_JBSSEP010000009.1, from coordinate 30,778 downwards.
TCGGTTTCAGCTTTTCCGGCAGTGGACAGAATGCCGCGCTGGCGTTCTCCACGCTCACGGACTGGTCGCAGCGAGGCAGCGACGACTCGGCGGGGTCGATTGCCGACCGCGCCAACATCGCCCTCAGCCAGATCAAGGACGCCATGGCCTTTGCGGTGCTGCCGCCACCGGTCGACGGCCTCGGCACCTCCAGCGGTTTCGAGTTCCGCCTGCAGGATCGCGGTGGCCTCGGTCACGCCACGCTGATGCGCGCCCGCACCGAGTTGCTGGCCGCCGCCGAGAAAAGCCCGATCCTGATGAACGTGCGCGAAAGCGCCCTGGCCGAAGCGCCACAAGTGCAACTGATCGTCGACCGCAAACAGGCGAATGCGCTGGGGGTGTCCTTTGCCGGCATTGGTGGCGTGCTGTCCACCGCCGTTGGCTCGACCTACATCAACGACTTCCCCAATCAGGGGCGGATGCAGCGGGTGGTGGTGCAGGCCGAAGGCGATCAACGCAGTCAGGTCGAGGATGTGCTGAAGATTCACGTGCGCAACAACGCGGGCGACATGGTGCCACTGTCGGCGTTCGTCCAGGCCAGATGGACCCAGGGCCCGGCGCAATTGACCCGCTACAACGGCTACCCGGCGATCGCCATTTCCGGCGAACCGAAACCCGGTCACAGCACGGGCGAAGCCATGGCGGAGATCGAGCGACTGGTCGCGTTGGGCCCGGCGGGATTGGGTCAGGAATGGACCGGGTTGTCGTTGCAGGAACGCTTGTCCGGCAGCCAGGCACCTATCCTGCTCGGCTTGTCGCTGCTGATCGTGTTCCTGTGCCTGGCGGCGTTGTACGAGAGTTGGTCGATCCCGACCTCGGTGCTGCTGGTGGTGCCATTGGGCGTGCTCGGCGCGGTGCTGGCGGTGACCTTGCGCGGCATGCCCAACGATGTGTTCTTCAAGGTCGGGCTGATCACCATCATCGGTCTGTCGGCGAAGAACGCGATCCTGATCATCGAATTCGCCAAGAGCCTGTACGACGAAGGCCATGACTTGATCGATGCCACGTTGCAGGCCGCGCGCCTGCGGTTGCGGCCGATTGTCATGACTTCGTTGGCGTTCATCCTTGGCGTAGTGCCGTTGGCGATTGCCACCGGCGCAAGTTCGGCAAGCCAGCAAGCCATCGGCACCGGGGTGATTGGCGGAATGATCACCGCGACCCTGGCGGTGGTGTTCGTGCCGGTGTTTTTTGTGGTGGTGATGAAGCTGGTGCGTAAACGCCACAAAAACATCTGATCAATACCACCGATGACTTGTGGGAGCCTGCTCGGTCCCACAAGGGCTTCATGGTGTGAGGATTGTGGTCACAACCGACCGCCCTGGGCTAAGGTGTTGGCACTACCCCGACCCATCGAGCGCTCATGCCCTTCCTCACCCACACCCACCCTCGCCTGTCCACCGCCCTGGCACTGGGCATCGCGGCGGGCATTCTGGTTCCGGCCGATTCGGTCATCAGCAAGATACTCATCGGCTGGAATGCCGGGGTCTGGACTTACCTGATCCTGATGTCCTGGCTCGTCGTGCGCTCCAAAGCGGCGGATGTGAAACGCATTGCCGACATCGAAGACGAAAACGCCGGGCTGGTGCTGTTCGTGGTGTGCATTGCGGCGATTGCCAGCCTGGCGACCATCACCTTCGAACTGGCCGGCAGCAAGGACCTGGAAATCACCCGCAAACTTCTGCATTACGGTTTCACCGCGTTGACGGTCATCGGTTCGTGGCTGTTGATCGGGGTGATTTTCAGCGTGCATTACGCGCGGCTGTATTACACCTGGCAAGGCAAGGAGCCGGCGCTGCGCTTTGCCGAGGGCTTGACCACCCCCAATTACTGGGACTTCCTGTACTTCTCCTTCACCATCGGCGTGGCGGTGCAGACGTCCGATGTGGGCGTGGCGACCCGTGAGATGCGCAAGATCGTGCTGGCGCAGTCGCTGATCGGGTTTTTGTTCAACACGGCCATTCTCGGGTTTTCGATCAACATCGCCGCAGGGCTATTTGGGTAACTCGTCATTGGTCAGTGGTTATCTCCGGGGCGCGTTGAACTAAGGTGCGCCCTCGATTTCAACCCTTGCCGACGCAGGCGCGGAGTGATTACCGCTGAGATCCAGCGCACACACCTCAAATGAGTATGTACCGGGAGTCAGGTCAACGGCAGTGTAATGGGTCAATGGTGTGCGATCGAAATACTGCTGATTGTTGTAGATAACGTAATCACAAATACCGACGTCATCGGTGGATTCATCCCAGGCGAGCGTGACGGAATCAAGGGTCGAACTCATCTTGCGCAGGTTTCCCGGAGTGCTGGGTGGGATGAGGTCCCGGGGTTCATAAACAATGACAGTGGGTTCGGATAACTGCCCGTATATGTCAAAAGCACTGACGCTGATCTTGTACTCCGTGTCCGGAATCAAGTTATTGAGGTGAATACTTTGAATGAACAACACGTCTTTCAGGTGTTCGTCATCCTTCAAGATTCTTACGCCCGTTGCCGAATCACCCTCCGAGAATTCCCACTCCAAGCTGGCTGAGCTGGAGCCCAGTGCACTGATACTGACAGTCGGTGCATTGGGTCCAGGCGCAGGCGCCTGCCCTGTTGTTTTGAAGACGCTTATCGGGCTGCGCTGGGAGAGGTTTCCCTCCTTGTCACGGGCGCGCACGAAAACGTAGTGATAGGCACCCGGGGTCAAACTATTGAAGGTCATTTCAGTGTCCGGACTACTGAACACCAGAAATCCGTTCAAGGTAATCCGATAGCCGGTGACAGCCGCGTTATCGCTCGAGGGCTCCCAGGATATTTTTGCGGAAGTGTCTGTTACATCAGTGACGACGGGGGCTCCAGGCTGGCTTGGAGGGATTGTGTCGGCCAGTGTCGCCTCCAGAGTCATCACTTCAGAGCTGTCTCCGTCAAGTCGGGCGTGTACCGCAAACTTGAAGTGATGCGGAGCTGGTCCCGAGGATAGATCCGACAACTTGAAGTTGTAGCCCCAGCGACCAGGGGCAGCCGTAAAATTTTTGCCGTTGATGGATATTTCATGGGTCGGGCGTTTTTTGAATAGTGGGTCCCACGCCAGCCTACAGATCCCGTTGAAGTGGCTGAACCTCAGATTGGTTGGGGGTCGCAGGCGGGTTTTAAAAGCAATCGCAACAGGTTCCGAACTGCCTGCTGCATTGATCGCCAGTACCTTGACCCGATAGTCGCTATGATTTTGCAGGTGCGCAATCAGGACATATGGCTGGGCGGTCTGCTTGATGAGAAAGTCGTTCAGAAAAACTCTATAGCGAATATCCCCGCCATTGTCAGTGGAAGGGGTCCAGCTCACTTTTACAGAGGTACTGGTTAAATCGCTCAGTTCCAGAGGGCCCGGTCTGGTGGGCGCGAGCAACTTGAACTTGAACAAGCGCAACGGACCAGGCTGCGAAATATTATTGTTGGCAGCTATTGCCTTGACGTAAAGCAGGTACTCGGAATCTGGGTTTAACCCCGTCAACTCAACAGGCGGTCGGGTCACGCTTCTTGTTTGAATACCTTCTCCGAACACTTCATAACCAATGGCATCCGGACACAGCTTGCAGGTTGAATAGGGCTCGTCCCAACTCAACAAGGCACTTGTCGGGGCATTTCGTGCGCCTTTCAAATTACCCGGAGCACAAATTTGAACCTCATCCGTTGCAGTGCCGACGGCGGATGAAGCGGAGTCAAACTGGTTCATGTCTTGGAGCCTCTGCACAAGTAAATTCCCATTAGTAAAAAACACCCGAGTCAACTGCACCACTATCAGAACTGTGAGTGGCAATGCAGTGTGTTTGTGCTAAAGCGGGTCGGCTTGTGGGGGGTGACAATCGATATCCAGTGCACAAACGTTCTAGCCGTCACCCGCGATACGAGCGTTAAATGAGCCGAAAAAAATCCATCTCACAGGTGCAGCATGACGTCTCACAACTGGATCGACCTGGCCCAGGATGCCGACACCGGCATCGAGACCCTGCGTGCGCATTTCGAAGGCCACGCCTACGACCCGCACTGGCATGACAGCTATCTGGTCGGCGTGACCGAGCAAGGTGTGCAGCAATTCAACTGCCGGCGAGCCAGGCACCAAAGCACACCGGGTAAGGTGTTCTTGATCGAGCCGGGAGACATTCACGACGGCGAAGCCCCGACCGATGACGGTTTCACCTACCGCATGCTGTACCTCGACCCACAGTGGTTGCAGCGCGAACTCGCCGCCGTGTTCGACAAGGCCCCCGACCACGGCCAATTGAGCTTCGCCAACACCCTGGCAACCGACGCACGCCTGGCTCAGGCCACCAGCCTGGCCTTCGAAACCCTGCATCGCGGCGAACTGAAAATCGTCCGGCAAACCGCCCTGGATGGTTTGCTCGAACGCCTGACCTGCCATTTGCACTGGCGCACCCGCTATGGCGAAGACCCACGCCTGCCCCGTGTGGCGCAGAAAGCCCGGGAATACCTGCACGCCAACGCCCAGTACGACATCGGCCTCGATCAACTGGCTGCGGCTACCGGCGTCGACCGTTTCCGCCTGACCCGTGCGTTCAAGGCCGCCTATGGCATCGCGCCCCACGCCTATCTCGTGCAATTGCGTCTGGCCAAGGCTCGGCGAATGCTGGCCCAAGGCGAACAACCAGCGGCGGTGGCCATGGCGCTGGGCTTCGCCGACCAGAGTCATCTCGGCCGCTGGTTCGTCCGTGCCTACGGCCTGACACCGGCGCTGTACCGCAAGCGCTGCTCAAATCTTCCAGACAGGTAACGCCGGGATTGTGAAGATCGGCTTCACTGATCTTCACCGGAGTTTGCCCGCGATGTTCGCCTCTTTTCCGACGTTACTGCCCTTCCTGCTGTTTGCCTTTGTCGCTGCGATCACGCCCGGCCCGACCAATATTCTGCTGCTGAGCAACACTGCCCGGTTCGGCGTGGCGGCGGCCATTCCGATCATCCTCGGTGCCTGCGCCAGCGCTGCAGTCCTTGTGCTGCTGGTGGGTACCGGGGCCGGGTCTGCGTTGACGGCCTGGCCGTTGTTGCAAACCGTCATGCAATGGGTCGGTGCAGGGTGGCTGACCTATCTGGCCTGGCAGATTTTTAGCGCTCCGGCCCAAGCCATCAGCGCTCAAGCAACCGATGCACGCCTTGGACTGTGGGGCGCTGCCGGCCTGCAATGGATCAACCCGAAGACCTGGTTGATGGCGCTGGCGGTGGTCAGTGTGTTTGCCGGAGTAGACGAAAATCGACTGGTCCATGTGCTCTACCTTTCCCTGGCGTTCTTCGTGATTGCGGTGCCATGCCTGAGCGCGTGGGCGCTGCTCGGTGCCGTGTCCTCGCGCTGGTTGCGTTCGGCAACGGCCGTGCAACGCTTCAACCGTGGCATGGCCCTGTTGCTGCTGGGTTCGGCGTGGTGGAGCGTGCTGGGGTAAGCGCCACTCGTCGCCGGTTGTCGGACAATTGTTCATCCGGGGCTTGACGGCGAATTGGCTTTTGGTGTCTTCTGAAACCGGTTTCAGAGGTGCAGCACACGCACCCGACCTGATAAATCCAATAAGAAGGTTTCAGACCGTGAACGATTTCTCCGCCGCCCAGCGCAGCCGCGTGACCATGCTCGACGTGGCCGAACACGCCAAGGTCTCCAAGGCCAGCGTTTCGCGGTTCATCGGCGACGACCGCGCCCTGCTCTCCGATGCCATCGCCCAGCGCATCGAGCAAGCCATTGCCGAATTGGGTTATCGCCCGAACCAGATGGCCCGTGGCCTCAAACGCGGACGCACCCGCCTGATCGGCATGCTGGTGGCCGATATCCGCAACCCTTATTCAATTGCCGTGATGCACGGGGTGGAAACCGCCTGCCGTCAGCACGGCTACAGCCTGGTGGTGTGCAACACCGACCGCGACGACGAGCAGGAACGCCAGCACCTGGCCCTGCTGCGCTCCTACAACATCGAAGGCCTGATCGTGAACACCCTCGGCCATCACCGTGACGAGTTGCTCGAACTGCACCGTGAAATGCCCCTGGTGCTGGTGGACCGCAAGGTCGAGCACCTGGAGAGCGATATGGTGGGCCTGGACAACCCCGCAGCGGTCGAGATGGCCCTCGCCCACCTTGAAGAACGCGGCTACCGCGATGTGTTGCTGGTGACCGAACCCTTTGACGGCACCAGTTCACGCATCGAGCGGGTCGCCAGCTTCAAGGCGCACATCGAACAACGCCCGGCCCTGCGCGGCACGCTGGTCGAAACCGGCAGCGATCTGAGCGCACAACTCAAAGCCTTTCTCGACTCACCCGGACCGGGTCCCAAAGCGCTGTTCTGCGCCAACGGGATTGCGGCACTGGCCAGCACCCATGCGCTGCGTGAGCTCAAGTGCAACCTGTTTGAAGACGTGGGCCTGATCGCCCTGGATGATCTGGAGTGGTACCCGCTGGTGGGCAGCGGCATCACCGCCCTCGCCCAGCCGACCACGGCGATTGGCGCCAGTGCGTTCGAGTGTTTGCTCAAGCGGTTGCGCGGGGATGATGGGGCGGTGCGCACGCTGGATTTTCCGGCGCGGCTGATTGTTAGAGGGTCCACCCTTGGGAATTTGCGGTGAATGTTCTGGCCCCATCGCGGGCAAGCCCGCTCCCACAGGAGTCTCTGGGGTACACACCATTTGTGGACGACACAAAACGCTGTGGGAGCGGGCTCGCCCGCGATGGGGCCCTAAAGATCACTATTTTTTTGAACAAAAATGAAACCGGTTTCAGAGGTAGAAAAACAATGAACAAACCCGCCGTTTCCATCAGCCTGTCCAGCTACGGTGCCGATCTGGTCCGTCAGCGCGGCCAGGGCAGTTTCATCGACGTCCTGGCCGCCGCTGGCGCCACGCACATTGAATGGCGCGAAGAATTGCTGACGGTCGAGGACCCGGTACAACTGGCCGAAGCGACGCGGACCCAAGGCCTCGAAAGCGTGTATTCCTCGCCCATGGAGCTGTGGTTGGCCGGGCAGTCCAAACCCAATCCGCAACTGATCATCGCCCTGCAGCGCGCCCACGCGTTCGGCGCCAAATGGCTGAAAGTCTCGCTCGGCTATTTCACCGATAACGGTGACCTGCAAGCCCTGACCCGGGTGCTCGGCGACAGCACCGTGCAGTTACTGGTGGAAAACGACCAGACCTTGCACGGTGGTCGAATCGAACCGTTCCAGCGCTTTTTCGCCCAAGTCGAGCAACACCACCTGCCGATCAAGATGACCTTCGACATCGGCAACTGGCACTGGCAAGACCAGTCGGCCGCCAGCGCCGCACGGCTGCTCGGTCGCCACGTCGGTTACGTGCACTGCAAAGCGGTGACGCGTCGTGCCGACGGCAAGCAGGTGGCCATCCCCCCCACCGCCGTTGACTTGCAACAGTGGGAACACCTGCTGCGGCACATGGCCCAAGGGGTTATGCGAGCGGTTGAATACCCGCTGCAAGGCGACGACCTGGTGCAACTGACCCACGAACACGTCAGCGCCCTCGCCCGACTCGGCCAAGCGCAACTGGAGAACGCTCATGTCTGAGATCGATATTCTGTCGTTCGGCGAAACCATGGCGATGTTCGTCGCCGAGCAGGCCGGCGACCTGGCCTGCGTCAGCGCTTTCGACAAACGCATTGCCGGCGCCGACAGCAACGTCGCCATCGGTTTGTCGCGACTGGGCTTCAAGGTGGCCTGGCTGAGCCGGGTCGGTGCCGACTCGCTGGGCCGATTCGTGATCGATACCCTGGAGAAAGAAGGCCTGGATTGCCGCCACGTCGACATCGACCCCGCGCACCCCACCGGTTTTCAGCTCAAGTCGCGCACTGACGATGGCAGCGACCCGGTGGTCGAATACTTCCGCCGTGGCTCGGCGGCCAGTCACTTGTCGGCGCATTCGATCGTGCCTGAATTGCTCAACGCCCGGCACCTGCACGCCACCGGCATTCCACCGGCGCTGTCGGAAACGGCGCGGCAGATGTCCTTCGAATTGATGACCCGCATGCGCGATGCCGGCCGTAGCGTGTCGTTCGACCCGAACCTGCGCCCCGGCCTGTGGGCCAGCGAGCAACTGATGATCAGCGAGATCAACCGCCTCGCCGCCCTCGCCCACTGGGTGCTGCCAGGGTTGAGCGAAGGACGCCTGCTCACCGGCTTCGAAGACCCGGCCGACATCGCCGCGTTCTACCTCGACCAGGGCGCCGAAGCGGTCGCCATCAAGCTTGGCCCCCACGGCGCTTATTACCGCACGCAACTGGATGCCGGATTTGTCGCCGGAGTGCCGGTGCAAACCGTGGTCGACACCGTGGGTGCCGGTGATGGCTTTGCCGTGGGCATGATCAGCGCGCTCCTGGAAAACCACAGCTTTGCCGAGGCGGTGAAGCGTGCCAACTGGATTGGCAGCCGCGCGGTGCAGAGCCGCGGGGACATGGAGGGGTTGCCAACCCGAGCTGAAATGTCCGTTGAATTTGAGGCCGCCATCGCGAGCGAGCTCGCTCCCACAGGGGATTTGTGTCGAACATAAATAAAAAGGAACACCACCGATCCTGTGGGAGCGGGCTTGCCCGCGATGAGGCCCGCCCAGTCACTGAAGATTTGAAACCGTTACCTGCTGCGACAAAAACAACAAGCTCAGGAGCACCACCATGAAAACCGCAACGCTCGCCACCCGCCGCTGGTGGTACATCATGCCCATCGTGTTCATCACCTATAGCCTGGCGTACCTCGATCGCGCCAACTACGGGTTCGCCGCCGCCTCTGGCATGGCCGCGGACCTGATGATCACCCCGGGCCTGTCGTCGATGCTCGGCGCGCTGTTTTTCCTCGGTTACTTTTTCTTCCAGGTGCCAGGGGCGATCTACGCGCAGAAACACAGCGTGAAGAAACTGATTTTCGTCAGCCTGATCCTCTGGGGAGGCCTGGCGACCTTGACCGGGATTGTCTCCAACGCCTGGTGGCTGGTGGTCATCCGCTTCATGCTCGGCGTGGTCGAAGCCGCGGTGATGCCGGCGATGCTGATCTATCTATGCCATTGGTTCACCCGTGCCGAACGCTCGCGGGCCAACACCTTCCTGATCCTCGGCAACCCGGTGACCATGCTGTGGATGTCGGTGGTGTCGGGCTATCTGGTACAGCATTTCAGCTGGCGCTGGATGTTTATCATCGAAGGTTTGCCGGCGGTGCTCTGGGCCTTTATCTGGTGGCGTCTGGCCGATGATCGTCCCTCCCAGGCCAAGTGGCTCAACGACCAGGAAAAGCTTGATCTGGAAAGCGCCCTGGCGGCCGAGCAGGTCGGCATCAAAGCGGTGAAAAACTACGCTGAAGCGTTCCGCTCCGGCAAAGTCATCCTCCTGGCCCTGCAGTTTTTCTGTTGGAGCATCGGCGTATACGGCTTTGTGCTGTGGTTGCCGTCGATCCTCAAGGCCGGCGCGCAAATGGACATGATCGAAGCCGGCTGGCTCTCGGCCCTGCCTTACCTGGCGGCGGTGATCGGCATGCTGCTGGTGTCCTGGGGTTCGGACAAGCTGCAAAAACGCAAACGCTTCGTCTGGCCGCCGCTGCTGATTGCTTCCATCGCTTTCTACGGTTCCTACGCCCTGGGCGCCGAACATTTCTGGTGGTCCTACACCCTGCTGGTGATTGCCGGTGCCTGCATGTACGCGCCTTACGGCCCTTTCTTCGCGATCATTCCGGAAATCCTCCCGTCCAACGTCGCGGGCGGCGCCATGGCGCTGATCAACAGCATGGGCGCCTTGGGATCGTTCGGCGGCTCCTACCTGGTCGGCTACCTGAACAGTTCCACCGGCTCGCCCGGCGCATCTTATTTACTGATGAGCGGCGCGCTGATGCTTTCGGTGGTGCTGACGATGTGCCTCAAGCCCGGCGCCAGCGACCGGGAGCGTCCCACGGTCGCGCTGACCCGTCGCACCGCCGCCCACCCATGAATTGATGTCGAGAGAACCCGGATGAAAAAGCAGGTCGTTCTATACAAAAAACTGTCGCCATCGCTGATGGCTCGCTTGCACGAGCAGGCTGAAGTGACACTGATCGAAAGCCTCGATGCCCAGGGGCTGGCCAAGCTGCGCGACGCCCTGCCCCGTGCCCAGGGCCTCCTCGGCGCCAGCCTGAAGCTGGATGCCGAACTGCTTGACCTGGCGCCGAAACTTAAAGCCATCGCCAGCGTCTCGGTGGGCGTCGACAACTACGACATCGACTACCTGACCGAACGGCGCATCCTGCTCAGCAACACGCCGGATGTGCTGACCGAAACCACCGCCGACACCGGGTTCGCCCTGATCCTGGCCACCGCGCGGCGTGTGGTGGAACTGGCGAACATGGTTCGCGACGGCCAGTGGACCCGCAACATCGGCCCCGCGCATTTCGGCAGTGATGTGCACGGCAAGACCCTGGGCATCATCGGCATGGGGCGCATAGGCGAAGCCCTGGCCCAGCGCGGGCATTTCGGTTTCGGCATGCCGGTGATCTACCACAGCCACTCACCGAAACCGGCGGTCGAACAGCGGTTCAATGCCCGGTACGGCAGCCTCGACGAGCTCTTGCAGCAGGCTGACTTTGTCTGCCTGACCCTGCCGCTGACCGCCGAAACCGAAGGGCTGATCGGTGCGCGGCAGTTCGCGCTGATGCGTCCAGAGACCATCTTCATCAATATTTCACGGGGCAAAGTCGTGGATGAAGCGGCGCTGATCCAGGCCCTGAGCGAACGACAGATTCGCGCCGCCGGGCTGGACGTGTTCGAGCGCGAGCCGCTCAATCACGACTCGCCTTTGCTGCAACTGGACAATGTGGTGGCCACGCCGCACATGGGCTCGGCCACCCATGAAACGCGGGAAGCCATGGCCCGGTGTGCGGTGGACAACCTGTTGGCGGCGCTGGCGGGTCAGCGGCCGGCGAATCTGGTCAATCCACTGGCCTGGCGTTAAGGGCCCCGTCCAACACACTGGATGGTTTAACCGAAAACCGCACGCGGTTGCATCAAGTCCGCCGCACACAGGGTAATTCGCCGGCATGCATCGGCCAGTTTCTGCTGGTCGACCACCAGGCCAAGGCGAATATGCCCCGCGGCGCTGGGCCCGAACGCTTCGCCCGCCAGCACCGACACGCCATAACCTTCCAATAGCCGCTCGGCGAAGCGCTGGGCACTCAATCCGGTCTGGCGTACATCTATCATCACGAACATTCCGCCATCGGGCCTGACCGCGCGAAGGCCCGGGCAATGGTTCAGGCTCGCGCAGACCAGGTCACGGCGCTGGCGATATTCCTCGCGCATCAACGCCACTTCCGGCAGATCTTCATCAAGCGCCACCTGCGCAGCCTTCTGCACGAACTCCGGAATGCCAAACAGCATGCACAGCGACAGATGCTCCAGATGGTCGTTCAGGGGTTTGGGCCCGATCACCCACCCCACCCGCCAACCGCTCATGGCATGGGATTTGGACAGGCTGTTGATGGTCACGGTGCGCTCGGCCATGCCCGGCAGGCTCGCCGGGCTGATGTGCTCGCCTTCGTAGAGCAGCTCGCTGTAGACCTCATCGCTGATCAGCCATAAATCATGCCGGATGCACAGCAAAGCCAGTTCCTGCCAGACCATCAGCGGCAAACTGGCGCCCGAAGGATTGTTCGGACTGTTGAGCAAAATGGCACGGGTCCTTGTGGTGATCAGCGCCGCCACATCCGCCGGGTCGACCCGAAAGCCATTCTCCGGACGTACCGCCACCGGCAGCACTTTGGCGCCACACGCCCCCATGACCCCTTCATAGGTGACGTACATCGGCTCGGCGACAATCACTTCATCGCCCGGATCGAGCAAGCATTGCGCCACTGAATACACCGCGCTCTGGGCACCGGGCAGTACCACCACATGCTCGGCGTCCACCACCTGGCCGCTGGTGCGCCGATGACGTCGGGCAATGCTGTCGCGCAAGCCTCGACGGCCACGGACTTCCGAGTAATGGGTATCGCCCGCCAGCAGGCTGTCGATGGCCGCCTGCACCACGGGTCCGGGGGTATCGAAATCGGGATCGCCAACCGATAACAGCAGTACATCGGCACCCTGTTCGCGCAATTGCAGCGCTCGGTAATGAATCTGCCAGGCCGCCGCACCGTCACCGGCGATTCGATGGGTCAAGGCTGAATAGCGCATGTGGTTCTCCTGTCGCGCGGGTTCCAAGCCACAACCCTATCTCAAATCATGAGACACGCCAGTACCGCATTCCATTCGACGGACGGGCGTTGCGCGACGAATCGAGAATCGGTCCGACCGTCGATGCCTTACGGTGCTGTTTTTTGCCACTCGACAGTGACTCGCCGGATAAAAAACGCCTTTCCATTCAAGAATGTAGCACTCGGTCTGCAGGACGAAAAAGCTCAACGACAACGCCTGCAAACTCCAAGCGCTTTCACTGACAGCCTTGTCCCCGATGCCTGATTAAAGGGCGCCACCTGTAATTTGTGACAGGTTCCAAGCGATGAAAATCGCGCTATAAGAACCCCGTACCTCAAGCCCTTGTAAAGGTGCCTGCAGGACGGCCGCGCGAACCACGCCATTTAGAAGTAGGAAGATTCTGCCGCGCCCACGCCGTCATTGATGATGAATGGGAGATTCAACCATGCACCGTTCCGCCACCACTTCAGTTTGTTCATCGCCAGCTCCGGCCAGTGTTCTGCCTCAGGAGACCGACACACCCGAAGAAGTCACCCTCACGAGCCGGGAAAAAGAGGTCTTGCAGTGGGTCGTCGCTGGCAAGTCGTCCTGGGAAAGTTGACGTTGAATAACACCAAGGTCGTCGGCCTCAGCGTTACTTGTAAGTCATGGTGAAGTTCAAGGCACCTTTGGCCAATCCCGGCTGAACGGCGCTGGCGGGCTCGGTCTGGTAAAAACGCGCATTGAAATTCAGCACCGTGTTACCGGGCGATATGGCGATAAGGGGCACTTCAGTCTGCAGTTCCAGGGGGGTGGTGCCGTCGGCCTTGAGTATCTGAATACCGATGCCTTTGGCCGTAGAGTCGGACGTCAGGCTGAAAACACCATTGGACACCGGGCCGATGGGGGCGGACCCCTTCACGCCGTCGAGCTGGATATTGGCGGTCGCGGTAAAGCCACCGCCGGTATCGGTTTCACAAGCGTTCAACGTGATGCTGAACGGTATCGCGGTGGTGGTGTATCGCGCACCGCCCGCCCATGCCATGACGGGGCCTTTTAACCGCCTGCTGGTGATCGCCAGCGATCCGGCCAGCGGCGAGCGCAGTGTGTCGCTGGTCACCGTCCAGGCCAGTGCGATCACCATCAACCCGCTGATTCAGTTGTGCTATCACGGCCAGAAGGTGGAGCTGTCGGCGGGGCAACTGGACGGCAGCGCCTTGAACTGGTCGATCAAGAATCCGGTTCCAGGCGAAAGTGGGCAACTGGTGAAAAGCACCGAGCCTGGCGGTGATCACACCTACATTGCGGGCCCAAGGGTTGCCAACAAAACCTACGTACTTGACGAAATCGAGGTGTCGAACAGTCAGGGCGATACCCGGTCCGCCCATGTATTGGTGCTGCAAATAGACCCGGGCGTGACGGTAAAACCGGTCGAAAAACCGAATCTTCCGCCAGGCCAGATTCAATTGCAGGCCGTGGTCAATGGCAGGGTGCTGGAGGCCGAATGGTCGCTGCCGCTGGGGGGGCCAGGATGGATATTCGTCGGACCGATCGTTGTCCATTCGTTGCTATCCCTGCGTGCGATCTGAAGACTGAATTGATCGGAAAATGCAGGACTGCCCGGGAGGCTTCCACTCCATGTGCTGATCGTTAATGTTTGATCCGCATCGAGCAGTCTCCTGGGTATCAACCCCAAGGGATTCCCGGGCATCACAATATGCGATACATCGGGGTCCTGAACCTTCAGCGGCTCAACCCCGCCACTTGCGGATTCCTTTGATTCGAGTTGCTGCTCTTTCTTGTCTGAACCAGCCATGTTGGCGCTCTCCGTATTCATAACCAAGCGCCATGAATCCTATGGCGCTTGAGCTCGAAAAGCAGACCGAATACTACCGGGCACTACCCAAACGCATCCCGTCGTTCTGCGCTTGGGCGAAGTAAGCACTTTTTTGCGCAACCGCGATACTGTCAAAGTTGACAGGTACCCCCCGAAACCCCCGTACTTCGGGGGTGGGCAATTTTCCTCGCAACAGGTTGCGTCAGCGCTGGCGGGCAGCGATCTTCCAGACCCGGGCAATGTCAGTCGCCAGCTCACGTAACAGGCGCGGTGCATTGTTACAGGCCTGTTCCAGCGTCATCGGTTCGCTCGACAGCGAGAACGCGGCGTCGACGCCATGGTCATACAGCTGCTGGTAATCCTCGCCCAGGGTGCCAGCGATGACGATCACCGGCACGCCACGTTCGCGGGCAATGCGCGCCACCCCAAACGGGGCCTTGCCATGCAGGGTTTGCACGCCTATATCCCCTTCTCCGGTGATCACCAGATCGGCACCCTCTACCAGTTCGGCCAGGCCCACCAGCTCCGCCACTACCTCTACTCCGACTTTGAACTGCGCGCCCAGAAACGCCTTGGCGGCAAACCCCAGCCCCCCCGCCGCACCGCTGCCGGGTTCGTCGCGCACGTCCTTGCCCAGGGCTTTGGCGCAGTGATCGGCAAAGTGCCCAAGGGCGCGGTCCAGCTGTTCGACCTGTTCGGGCGTGGCGCCTTTTTGCGGACCGAACAACGCGGAGGCCCCTTGAGCGCCGCACAATGGATTGTCCACATCCGCGGCGATCTCAAAGCTCACGTCCGCCAGTCGCGGATCGATGCCCGACAGATCGATGCTCGCCAGTTTTCCCAGCGCCAGGCCACCTGGAGGCAAAGGCCGCCCCCGGGCGTCGAGAAACTTCACACCCAGGGCTTGCAGGGCTCCGGCGCCACCGTCGTTGGTGGCGCTGCCGCCCATCGCCAGAATCACCCGCTTCGCCCCCTCATCCAGGGCGGCGCGGATCACCTCGCCGGTACCGAAGGTGCTGCTTTTGCAAGCATCGCGGTGATCCAGCGGAATCAATTGCAAACCGCTGGCTTCAGCCATTTCGATGATCGCGGTGTGGCTCTCAGACAACCAGCACCACCTCGAATCGACGGGCCAGCCGAATGGCCCGTGCGCCTCAACCCAGCACAATTCGCTTTCACGTGCGGCGAGCACCGCTTTGACCGTGCCCTCCCCACCGTCGGTCATCGGGCATGTGATCAGTTCCGCGTCAGGCCACACTTCAGCCAGACCGAGGGCAATGGCATCGGCCACCCCTTGACCGCTGATGCAGTCCTTGAACGCGTCCGGGGCGATGACGATTTTCATGCGAATTCTCCTTATTCAATGCATCCATGCTGCCAGCCGGCCTTGGCGATGACGCCAGTCGGCTGCGCATGCGGCAAAAGCTGTTCGTTGTTCGTGAAGACCGAGCAACGTTACCGCTGTAGGAATCGGCTTGCCAGTGATAACCATTTCATGACCGCGATCGACAACACTCCAGGCACTCGCCGTTGGATATTCCGTTTGCTCAGAGTCAGGGTTCTGGTATTTGATTGAGCCTTTCCCATCGGTAAAAGGATTTCGTCATGAGCTACCGCACGCTGGGCCATTCAGGCCTGCAGGTCTCCACCCTGACCCTGGGCACGATGATGTTCGGCGAACAGACCAGCACCGAAGATTCCCTGCGAATCATCGACAAGGCCTGGGACCAGGGCATCAATTTCATCGACACCGCCGACGTCTATACCCAGGGTCACTCCGAAGAAATCGTCGGTGAAGCGATCGCCAGTCGCCGCCAGGAATGGGTGCTGGCCACCAAGGTCGGTTTCGGCCCGGTGGATGGCGTACCGAACCGCAGCGGTCTGAGCCGCAAGCACATCTTCAATGGCATCGAGGCCAGCCTGACGCGCCTGGGCACCGACTACGTCGACCTCTATTACCTGCATCGCGAGGATCACAACACGCCGCTGGAGGTCACCGTATCGGCTATCGGCGATTTGATCCGCCAGGGCAAGATCCGTTATTGGGGCCTGTCGAATTATCGTGGCTGGCGCATCGCCGAGGTGATTCGCGTCGCCGACAAACTCGGCGTCGACCGGCCGGTGATCAGCCAGCCGCTGTACAACATCGTCAACCGCCAGGCCGAGACCGAGCAGATCACCGCCGCACAAAACTACGGTTTGGGCGTGGTGCCTTACAGCCCGTTGGCGCGCGGCGTGCTCAGTGGCAAGTACGCGCCGGATGTCACGCCGGACGCCAACAGCCGCGCCGGGCGCCAGGACAAACGCATCCTGGAAACCGAATGGCGCGTCGAGTCCCTGCGCATTGCCCAACAGATCCAGCAATACACCCGGGAACGCGGCGTCGGTATGGTCGAGTTCGCCATCGCCTGGGTGCTGAACAACAGCGCCGTCACTTCGGCCATCGTCGGCCCGCGTACCGAAGCACAATGGGATGCCTACACTAAGGCTCAGGCGGTCCGGATTACGGCTGAAGATGAAGCGTTCATCGATTCGCTGGTGACGCCGGGGCATGCGTCGACGCCGGGGTTCAACGACGTGAGCCATTTCGTGTCGGGTCGTAAACCGCTTACCCACTGACGATACATTTCACTTGTGGGAGCTGGCTTGCCCGCTCCCACAGGGTTTCGGGTCTTGCCCAAAATGTAGTGAATATTGATCATACGGCCAATATTCCGCACAAAAACCACGTATCCTGCGCGCCCCGTTTCACCTTCAATCACGCGAGGACAGTTTGTCTAAAGGTATCGCTCTATCGGTTTCAGCCTCGGTGCTGTTTGCCGTCATGTATTACTACACGTCGCTGCTCACGCCCTTGAGTGGCGTGGAAATCTTCGGCTGGCGCATGTTGCTCACGGTGCCGTGCATGACCGTGTTCATGGTGGTGTCCGGGGAATGGAAACGCGTCATCGACATTCTCCGGAGAGTCGCGGGCCAGCCCGTTCTGTCGCTCGCCCTGATCGCCTCTTCGGCCTTGCTCGCCGTACAGCTCTGGCTGTTCATGTGGGCACCGCTCAATGGCTACAGCCTGGATGTCTCGCTGGGCTATTTCCTGTTGCCGCTGACCATGGTCCTGACCGGCCGGCTGGCCTATGGTGAACGCCTCTCCTACCTGCAAAAAATCGCCGTGTTTTTCGCCTGCCTCGGCGTGATCAACGAGGTGTATCAGGTCGGCGGATTTTCCTGGGCGACCTTGCTGGTGTGCATCGGCTACCCCACCTATTTCGTCGTGCGCAAGCGACTGGCAACGGACAACCTCGGTGGCTTGTGGCTGGACATGACCCTGACCCTGCCGGTGGCATTCTGGTTCGTGCAGAGTGGTGAACAGGGCTTCAACGTGTTCGACCAGCATCCCTGGCTGTCGCTGCTGATCCCGTTGCTCGGCGTGATCAGCGCGTCGGCGCTGGTGGTCTATATCATCGCCAGTCGCTTGCTGCCGTTCAGCCTGTTTGGACTGTTGAGTTACGTCGAGCCAGTGCTATTGCTGGGCGTTGCGTTGCTGCTGGGGGAAAGCATCAAGGCCGGCGAATGGCTGACCTATATCCCGATCTGGATGGCGGTGCTGGTGCTGGTGTTCGAAGGGTTCAAGCATCTAATGCGACAGCGCAGACCTTAACCGCCCCCAGAAACAAATGTGGGAGCGAGCCTGCTCGCGAAGGCGGTATGTGAGTCAACATGGGTGTTGAATGCACAACCGCTATCGCGAGCAGGCTCGCTCCCACCCGTTCATCAGCGTTAGGGCTTAGTCGGTGGACAGCACGCCACGACGTACCTGGTCGCGCTCGATGGATTCGAACAGCGCCTTGAAGTTGCCTTCGCCGAAACCATCGTCGCCTTTACGCTGAATGAACTCGAAGAACACCGGCCCCATCAGGGTTTCCGAGAAGATCTGCAACAGCAGGCGCTTGTCGCCCGACTCGGACGAACCGTCCAGCAAAATGCCCCGCGCTTGCAATTCGCCCACCGGCTCGCCGTGGTTCGGCAAACGGCCTTCAAGCATTTCGTAGTAGGTGTCCGGCGGCGCGGTCATGAAGCGCATGCCGATGCTTTTCAGGTGATCCCAGGTCTTGATCAGGTCATCACTGAGGAAGGCCACGTGCTGGATGCCCTCGCCGTTGAACTGCATCAGGAACTCTTCGATCTGCCCGGCGCCCTTGGACGACTCTTCGTTCAACGGGATGCGGATCATGCCGTCCGGCGCGGTCATGGCCTTGGAGGTCAGGCCGGTGTATTCGCCCTTGATATCGAAGTAACGGATTTCACGGAAGTTAAACAGCTTCTCGTAGAAACTGGCCCAGTAGGCCATGCGCCCGCGATACACGTTGTGGGTCAAGTGATCGATGATCTTCAGGCCGGCGCCAACCGGGTGACGGTCAACACCTTCAATGAACACGAAGTCGATGTCGTAGATCGAGCTGCCTTCGCCGAAGCGGTCGATCAGGTACAGCGGCGCGCCGCCAATGCCTTTGATCGCCGGCAGGTTCAGCTCCATCGGACCGGTTACGATGTGGATCGGCTGGGCACCGAGCTCCAGGGCACGCTTGTAGGCTTTCTGCGAATCCTTGACCCGGAACGCCATGCCGCACACCGACGGGCCATGTTCGGCCGCAAAGTACGAGGCCACGCTGTGCGGTTCGTTATTGAGGATCAGGTTGATCGCGCCCTGGCGATACAGGTGCACGTCTTTGGAGCGGTGGGTCGCGACCTTGGTGAAGCCCATGATCTCGAAGATCGGCTCCAGGGTATTCGGGGTTGGCGATGCGAATTCGATGAACTCAAAGCCCATCAGGCCCATTGGGTTTTCGTATAAATCTGCCATTTTGGCGCCTCATCATGCTTTTGGAATTAACAAACGTTAGTTGCTAGCGATGCTGAGACCGGAGGGTGGCGCGCAGGAGATGCCCCGCACGCTGCGGGCGAGAAAGTCACCGTAGATCAATTGGAACCCGAATATCTTCATTGTCGACCCAAGGCTTTTGCGGGCGAGGCTTCTGCTGCCAGAAGTCGTTTATTCTTGTATGCGTAACCTGATTCTACACAGCGTAAATCAGTTTGTCCGCCTTCTGTATCAAATCCCCTTTTTCCCCGGGTGTGCAAGGGGTTTATTGCACAGGAAAATCCCCGCCAGGATCAGCCCTCCTCCCAGGCACATCGCAGGCGTCAGCGGCTCGCCCAACAGCAGCGCACCGAGGATCACCGCCGTCAGTGGATTCAAGGCAATGAACACCCCGGAGCGGGTCGCGCCGATTTTGCGGATGCCGTCGTAATAACCGATATAGGCCAATGCCGAGCCCAGCACGCCCAGGTACATCAGGCTCATCCACTGTCGAGGACCGAGATGGATCAGCGCCGCCATGCTCAGTTCCCCGCCGACGGCGCAGGTCAGCCACAGCATCGCCGTGCCGAGCAAAATCGACCAGGTCACCGTTTGCACCGGGCCCAGGCTTTGATTCAGCTCTCTGGAGCACAGCGAATAAATACCCCAGCCGAGCACGCAACCGAAAATCAACAGATCGCCGATCCAGGCATCGTCGTTGCTGACCGATATTGGCGGATGGCGGCTGACGATCACCAGGCTCGCCCCGGCGATGCAGACCGCGATACCCAGCACCTTTGCCCGGCTGAGGCGCTCCTTCAACAGCAGCCATGAGGCCAGTCCGATCACGGCCGGGTTCAGCGCCACGATGAGCGATGCCCGCGAGGCGTTGATGTAGTGCAGGCCATAGAAGAAGCACAGGTTGTAAAAAAAGATCCCGAAAAAGCCCAGTAGCGCCAACTGCAACCATTGCCTGGGACTGGGTCGCGCCAGTGGTATGCGCGCCACGAATAAAAACACCCGCAACGCCACGCTGGCGAGCAGGAATCGCATGCTGGCGGCAAACAATGGACTGAGGCTGTCGGCCACAAACCGCCCCGCCACAAAGGTGCCGCCCCAGATCATCGTGACGGCCGCCAGTTTCAGGTAAACCGGCGCATCGGAGGGGCTGGACAGGCTTTTCTCAAAAATCGTCATACGGACCCCAACGGAGGATGGATTGCGGGGCGTATCATTCAACTAATACTTGATCATCGTAAAATGAGTAAATACTCATGACACTCACCCAACTGGAGATCTTCTCCCTCGTCGCCGAACTGCAGGGTTTTACGGCGGCGGCCAATCGCCTG
Source organism: Pseudomonas sp. TE12234 (assembly GCF_054061835.1). Classification (NCBI taxonomy): domain Bacteria; kingdom Pseudomonadati; phylum Pseudomonadota; class Gammaproteobacteria; order Pseudomonadales; family Pseudomonadaceae; genus Pseudomonas; species Pseudomonas sp. TE12234. The sequence continues at coordinate 10,542 of NZ_JBSSEP010000009.1, read as the reverse complement.
GGGATTTCCCAATCCGCGGTTTCACATGCCCTCAAATCCCTGGAACAGGAACTGGGGGTCGAGCTGTTGCGCCGCCATCAGTCCCCCATCGAGTTGAGCGATATCGGCCAGCAATTGCTGATGCGTGCCCGCGCCATGCTGGGCCTGGCCGACACCTTGCGCCAGGAAGCGGCCGACGCTCGCGGGATGAAGCGCGGGACTTTGCGCATCGGCTCATTCGGCCCTACGTCCTCGATCAAATTGTTGCCAACAATCCTGCAGCACTACCGCGCCACGCACCCTGGTATCGAAGTGCACATTGATGAAGGCCCGGACCGGCAGGTGATTCAGTGGCTCGAACAACGACGCATCGATATCGGCTTCGTGGTGCTGCCCGAAGAGCGTTTCGACACGGTTGCCCTGATCCAGGACCAGATGGTCGCGTTGCTGCCGGTAGATCATCCGCTGGCGACCCGCGACAACTTGAGCCTGGCCGAGCTGTGCCACGCCCCCTTTGTGCTGACCGAGGCCGGCTCATCGGAACTGGTTTCACGGCTGTTCAGCGCCGCGCGCTTGACCCCAAACATCCGCTATCGCTGCTCGCAACTGCTGAGCACGCTGGATACGGTGGCGCGCGGTGATGGGGTGACCGTCGTTGCAGAAAGCTCGCTGCCGGAACACAGCGACCGGCGCTATGTAAAAAAACCGCTGTCGCCCTCGGTGATACGGGAGGTCGGCCTGGCAGTGCTGGATCGGCGTCAGGCCTCACCGGCGACGCGGGCCTTTATCGAACTCGCCGTGCGAATGCGTTTCTAATGAGCGGCATATGTGCCAAGGGCCAACTATCATGGCTCGGACCCGAACTCTTAATGGGAGGCGCCTCGCCCCGCCAGCATTTGAGAGCCTAACTTGATCGCTACAGGTTTCACGAATGCCGCTCAAAGCCAAATCGCGCAGACGCAGTATCAGGATTGCCGTGACTCTGTTGAGCGGGTTGCTGCCGGTTTTATTGGGCTCTGGCATCCTTTATATGCAGGCTGAACGAGCACTCAGGCAAAGTGCTCAACAGACCGCCGAAGAAGCCATCCGCCAGTTCGAGCTGATGCTCGACAATACCGCCCAAGCGGCCCGTGAGTTATTGCCGCTGGCCGGGCAAAGTTGCAGCGATGTCAATCTGGCCCTGCGTGAACAGGTCACGCGGCGCCCCTTTGTGCGTTCGACCAATCTGGTATGGGACGACACCATTTATTGCAGTTCACTGTTTGGCGATTATCACGAGAAGATTGCGTCCGGGGATTTCAGCCAAGGCCAGTTGGAATTGATGAAGGGCAATCCGGTCACTCCTGATACGGCTCTGTTGGTGTATCGCCTCGGCATGGGCAAACAGGGCGCCATGAGTACTCTGGACGGATATCACCTGAGTAACGTGCTACGGCTGATTGGGCGCCAGACGTTGTTGTTACTGCAAATCGGGCCCAATTGGTTGACCGTCGACGGCAAGTTTCACGTCGACATGCTGCCCGACGTCCCGGTGGCGCCAACCAGTCTCGCCTCTTCTCGTTATGGGTTCAGCGTGACCGCCGGTTTTCCCAAGGGTGAAACCTGGCTTTACATGACCAGTCAGTATCCGCCGCTGTTCAGTTTGCTGATCTTTTTCGGCGTGATTTCCGGGTCGATCGGATACTTTCTACAAAAGCGGACATCGTCACCGACCCATGAAATGCGTCGTGCGCTGGAGGCGGCGGAGTTCGTTCCGTATTTCCAGGCGGTGGTGCATGGCGCAACTAAAAAGATCACCGGCATCGAAGTGCTGATGCGCTGGAATCACCCGAAAGAAGGTCTGGTGCGCCCCGACCTGTTTATTCCATTTGCCGAACATTCCGGGCTGATCGTGCCCATGACCCGCTCCTTGATGCAACAGACCGCCAGACTGCTCGCGCCCCTGTCGGCAACGTTCACCGAACCCTTTCATATCGGCATCAACATTACCGCCAGTCACTGCCAGGACCTGGAACTGGTCAAGGATTGCCGCGAATTTCTCGAGGCTTTTGCCCCCGGCTCCGTTCACCTGGTACTGGAATTGACCGAGCGCGAACTGATCGAACCTACCGCCCTCACCCACAGGCTGTTCGAACAAATTCGTGATCTTGGCGTGAAAATCGCCATCGACGACTTCGGGACCGGTCATTCCAGTCTCGGCTACCTGCGTCAGTTCAATGTGGATTTTCTGAAGATCGACCAGAGCTTCGTCGCCATGATCGGCGTCGACACACTGTCTGGCCATCTTCTGGACAGCATCATGGAACTGGCGGACAAGCTAGACCTGGCAATGGTTGCAGAAGGTGTGGAAACTCAGGAACAAAGTGATTACCTGACCGCGCATAACGTTAACTATCTGCAAGGCTATCTATTTGGCAGACCGATGCCTGGCGCGGAGTTCATTAGTGCATTAAGCGATCATTAACTAGCCGCCTTAGCGATGGGCCGCGTTTTTTTGCGCACCAATTTGAATCAAAAAACTAATCTTGTTACATGACCATAAAGACATGATTTACTCTTGGTCAATTAACTACTACAATTTTTCCTGCCTGCGGAAATTTGGCAGGTGAGCCATTATCACCGAGTCGCTTCAAGGCTCTTGGCTTATAGCTTTGTTTGCGGTTGGTATCAGCCAAACACACTATTGGAGTAAAGATATTGTCCAGACTCGCTGAATTTCGTGCCGCTGAAAAAGCGCTTCAAGAACAGCTCAAGCAGCTTGAATCCCTGAAGAACGATGCCGGGCTCAAGAAAGAAATCGAGTTCGAAGAAAAGCTCCAGGGACTGATGAAAACCTACGGCAAGAGCCTGCGCGACATCATCGCCATTCTCGATCCGAACCCGGGCAAATCCGGCCTGCAGCAAGTCGCAGCACCTAAAACCCGCCGCGCGCGCGTGGTCAAGGTTTATCAGAACCCGCACACCGGTGAACTGATTGAAACCAAGGGTGGCAACCATCGCGGCTTGAAAGCCTGGAAGGAACAATACGGTGCTGCCACCGTTGAGTCCTGGCTGCGTGGCTAAACGCTCGCTGCTGAAAATCAAAGCCCTGCCAATGCAGGGCTTTTTCATGAACACCATCCAATTGCAACGATCTGGGCCGATCAACTTGCTACTTGCCAGCCAACTTTGTGCTTAATCCCTTTGGATATCTAAACATTTCAACGCCCGCGAAAAAAAACACAGCCACTGAAGCGCTCAACTAAAGTTTCAAGCCGTTACGCGCCACCGCTATTTCATCCTGACTCGCTTTATAAGCGTCAGCCTGCCCTGCATAGGAAAGAACATAGGCTTTATCGGCATCCACCGCCGCGACCAAAGTTTGCGAAAGCACATGACGTCCGTTTTGCGTGATGGTGCAGGTAGTTTCCAGCGCCGATAAACGGCTCAAGGTTGCCGGGTGAATCCGGTTACAGACGCTTTGATAGCCGCTCTGGAAAAAGTCCTTCTGCACTGACTTGCGCATTTCCAGCAACACGCCCTGCAGATTGACCTGATGACCGCCTTCCACCCGGGTCGTGGTCAGCTCCATCACCATGACCGGCACGCCTCCCTGGTCGTTTTTCACGGCACGCTGGCGGCTGACCCCGGAAGTCGAATCCCCTTGCGGAACCTCTTCGACTTGCCAGCCGGCGGGCCAGGTCATGACCGGCGCATCGGCGTGTGCACTGACCACCGCTGATAGCACGCCGATCAAGACGAACAGGGTTTTACAGAATCGAATCATTACAATGCACACTCACTGGGGGAACCCTGAAGTCTGAGCTTCGACCGGCCGTCAGGCAATAGCCGACGGTTTTGGTTTGGTGATGTCACAGCCCTTGCGTATCATTGTTGCCATTCTTCAGCCCCACTTGTTTTCCGGAGGGCCCATGAGCCTGCAAGAACTGAACACCTTCCCCGGCGTGACCGCGCAACCCGATACCGCGACCCAGAAGTTTGTCTTCAACCACACCATGCTGCGGGTCAAGGACATCACCAAATCCCTGGACTTCTACACCCGGATCCTGGGTTTCTCGCTGGTGGAAAAACGCGACTTCCCGGAAGCCGAATTCAGCCTGTACTTCCTCGCCCTGGTCGATAAAAACCAGATCCCGGCCGATGCTGCAGCGCGCACCGAATGGATGAAATCGATTCCCGGCATTCTCGAACTGACCCACAACCATGGCACCGAGAACGACCCGGATTTCGCCTATCACAATGGCAATACCGACCCACGTGGCTTTGGTCACATCTGCATCTCGGTGCCGGACATCGTTGCCGCGTGCGAGCGCTTCGAAGCGCTGGGCTGCGACTTCCAGAAGCGCCTGAATGACGGCCGGATGAAGAGCCTGGCCTTCATCAAGGACCCGGATGCCTATTGGGTCGAGATCATTCAGCCAGCACCGCTGTAACTGACTGCATAAAAAACCCCATGATCACTCATGGGGTTTTGTGTTTTCAGCGCCGCGGTTTATGCCGGGGCGGACGTGCGGATCAGGTGATCGAATGCACTCAGGGAAGCCTTGGCGCCCTCACCCACGGCAATCACGATCTGCTTGTACGGCACGGTCGTCACGTCGCCAGCGGCGAATATGCCCGGTGCCGAGGTCTCGCCACGGGCATCGACGATGATCTCGCCGCGCGGCGACAACTCGATGGTGCCCTTGAGCCAATCGGTGTTGGGCAGCAGACCGATCTGCACGAAGATCCCCTCCAGGTCCACCGTCCGCAGCTCATCAGTCTGACGATCCTTGTAGCGCAGGCCGTTGACTTTCTGCCCGTCGCCGGTGACTTCAGTGGTTTGCGCGCTGGTAATCACGGTGACGTTGGGCAGGCTGTGCAACTTGCGCTGCAAGACTGCGTCCGCGCGCAACTGCACGTCGAACTCCAGCAGCGTCACGTGGGAGACGATACCCGCCAGGTCGATAGCCGCTTCGACACCGGAGTTACCGCCACCAATCACCGCCACACGCTTGCCTTTGAACAGCGGGCCATCGCAATGCGGGCAGTACGCCACGCCTTTGTTGCGATACTGCTGCTCACCCGGCACGTTCATTTCCCGCCAGCGCGCGCCGGTCGCCAGAATCACGGTCTTGGCTCTGAGCTTCGCACCGCTGGCGAAGTGCACCTCGTGCAGCTCACCGTCCTTGCCCGCTACCAACTTGTCTGCACGCTGCAGGTTCATGATGTCCACGTCGTACTGCTTGACGTGTTCTTCCAGCGCCACCGCCAGTTTCGGCCCTTCGGTTTCCTGCACCGAGATGAAGTTTTCGATGGCCATGGTGTCCAGCACCTGCCCGCCAAAACGCTCCGCCGCCACGCCGGTACGAATGCCTTTGCGGGCTGCGTAGATCGCCGCCGAAGCACCGGCCGGACCACCGCCAACCACCAGCACGTCAAAGGCTTGCCTGGCGCTGATTTTTTCGGCCTGCCGCTCAATGCCACTGGTGTCGATCTTCGCGAGGATTTCTTCCAGGCCCATGCGGCCCTGGCCGAAGTTCACGCCGTTTAGGTAAATGCTGGGCACCGCCATGATCTGGCGCTCATCGACTTCAGCCTGGAACAGCGCGCCGTCGATGGCGACATGGCGGATGTTCGGGTTCAACACCGCCATCAGGTTCAGCGCCTGGACCACGTCCGGGCAGTTCTGGCAGGACAGCGAAAAGTAAGTCTCGAAATTGAACTCGCCTTTGAGCGAGCGGATCTGTTCGATCACTTCGACACTGGCCTTCGACGGGTGACCGCCGACTTGCAGCAAGGCCAATACCAGCGAAGTGAATTCATGGCCCATGGGGATGCCGGCGAAACGCAGGCTGATATCGGCGCCCGGGCGATTGATCGAGAACGATGGCTTGCGTGCATCGTCACCGTTGTCGAGCAAGGTAATCTGGGTGGAAAGACTGGCAACGTCTTTTAGCAGTTCAAGCATTTCCCGGGATTTCGCACCGTCGTCGAGGGAGGCAACGATCTCGATCGGCTGGGTGACCCGTTCCAGGTACGATTTCAACTGGGCTTTAAGATTGGCGTCCAACATACGGGCGATTTCCTTTGTATTTACAGACATAAAAAAACGCCCGAGCGAATCTCGCCCGGGCGTTTTTATTGGGCGGTGCAGCTTGCTTAGAAGGTGCGGAAGTCCGCCCTGATGAAGCGCATCACAGACTTAGATCTTGCCGACCAGGTCCAGGGACGGAGCCAGAGTAGCCTCGCCTTCTTTCCACTTGGCCGGGCAAACCTGGCCTGGGTGAGCTGCGACGTACTGGGCAGCCTTGATCTTGCGCAGCAGCTCGGAAGCGTCACGGCCTACACCACCGTCGTTCAGCTCGACGATCTTGATCTGGCCTTCAGGGTTGATCACGAAGGTGCCACGGTCAGCCAGACCGGCTTCTTCGATCAGTACGTCGAAGTTGCGGGAGATGGCGTGGGTCGGGTCGCCGATCATGGTGTACTGGATTTTGCCGATGGCTGGCGAGGTGTTGTGCCAGGCCGCGTGGGCAAAATGAGTGTCGGTGGAAACGCTGTAGATCTCGACGCCCAGCTTCTGGAAGGCGTCGTAGTTGTCGGCCAGGTCTTCCAGTTCGGTTGGGCAAACGAAGGTGAAGTCAGCCGGGTAGAAGAAAACGACAGACCACTTGCCTTTCAGGTCAGCGTCCGAGACTTGTACGAAATCGCCGTTTTTGTAAGCGGTCGCTTTGAACGGTTTAACTTGGCTGTTGATGATAGGCATCGTTGACTCTCCGTCAGGGGTTAAGAAGTTGATGGAGAGAACTTTACTCACTCGACGGACGGTTGGCTCATTGGCAAACCTCATGCCGCTGATTGGCTTTCGCTATTAGCCAGCGTTATTAATAGAAGAAAACCGAATTTACGGCTCCAGCGGCTTTTCCGAGAGGCGGGCCATGCCCAGGAACGGACTGGCTTCGATGTAGCGCATGGCGGATTTCATGTCCTTCCACCCCACATAACTCATCAACGACTTCAAATCCCAGCCACTCTGATGCGCCCACGAAGCAAAACCACGGCGTAACGAATGACTGGTATAAAGCTCGGCCGCAATGCCCGCACGCCCCAACGCCTGACGCAGCAGCGGAATGACGCTGTTGGCGTGCAAGCCCTCTTCGCTCAGATGCCCCCAGCGATCGATGCCGCGAAAAACCGGACCACGGACCAGTGCCGCTTCAGTGATCCAGTCGATGTAGGCCTGCACCGGACATAACCGCTGCAATGCCGGTGTCTGGTAGGTCCGACCGAGGTTTTCCCGGTCACTCTTGCTGCGCGGCAGGTACAGGCTGATACCCGAACCGGCACTGGCCTGCACGTGCTCGACCTGGAGGCGACACAACTCGTCGCTACGGAAGCCACGCCAGAAGCCGAGCAGAATCAGCGCGGTATCGCGCCTGGCACGCAGCAGCCCCGGACGATCGCCATTAGCCCTGGCCGCTTGCGCCTCTTGCTCCAGCCAGCCGATCACTTGCTCAAGATGCTGCAGTTGCAGCGGCTCGGCCTGTTTCTCCTGGGCCGGATGCAGTGCGCGAATCCCCTTGAACACCTTGCGCACCACAGGCGCCTTGGTCGGGTCGGCAAACCCCTGACTGTTGTGCCACTGCGCCAGTGCCGACAACCGCAACTTCAAGGTATTGATCGACAACACGCCGGCATGGGCCACCAGATAGCGCGCCACGCTGTCGGCCGTCGCCGGCAGGAACCCGCCCCAAGTGACTTCGAAGTGTTCGATGGCGGCGCGATAGCTGCGACGGGTGTTGTCGCGTGTCGCCGCTTGCAGGTAACGGTCCAGCTCACTCATGGCTCCAACTCTCGAATGCGTACTGCTTTTGCAGGTGCAAAAGCGGATTTCTGCCTATCACACGGGGTAATACCAGTATATCCCGTGTCAGTTAGTAACTGTTTTTATCTTTTTCTATTCGATGGTACACTGTGTATTACGGCATTACGTACCACACATCAGAATCGCAGGAGAAATCATGGCCCGTGGCGGCGTTAACAAAGCAGTGGTCCAAGCCGCGCGTCTGGCGATCCTCGCCCGTGGCGAAAACCCGAGCATCGATGCAGTACGAATCGAGATGGGCAACACCGGCTCGAAAACCACGATCCATCGCTACCTGAAAGAATTGGGTGAAGGCACTCAACCTGAGGAGACAGACGCACCGGCGCCTATCGACGATGAGTTGCTGGCCCTGGTGTCGCGGCTGGCGCAGCGCCTGAAGGAACAGGCACAGGAACCTATCGACCAGGCCCACGAGCAGTTCGAACAGCGACGCAAGGAGCTGGAAACACGCTTGCAACAGGCCGAGCAGGCCAATACGCAATTGCAGCAGCACTACGAACTGCAGAGCCTGGCGCTGGCCCAGGAATCCGAGGCCCTGCACAGCACCCAATCCATGCTGCAGACCGAACAAACCCGCAATGCCGGACTGAACCAGGCGCTGGCAGATTTCGAATTGCGCTTGCAAGACAAGGACGAGCAGATCCGCTCGCTCGAAGAGAAACACCTGCATGCCCGCGACGCACTCGAGCACTACCGCAGTGCCGTCAAGGAGCAGCGCGAACAGGAACACAGCCGCCATGAAAGCCAGGTGCAGCAGTTGCAGATGGAGTTGCGCCAGGCCCAGCAAAGCGCTCTGGTACGCCAGGATGAAATCACCCAGTTGCACCGCGACAACGAGCGCCTGTTGACCGAGAACCGGGGAACCCTGCGTGAACTGAGCTTGCTGCAAGAACAGCTCAAGCAGAGCAACAGTCGTCAGGATCAGTTACTGGAACAGGCCAATCGGGTTGACGGCGAACGCACCCTCCTCCAGGAACGCTTGCGCGTCGCCCTGCTGGAAAGTCAGTCGCTGAAACAGAACGTCGATGAACAGCTGCAGATCAACAAGTCGCTGGAAATCGAATTGATCAAGGCGCAGGCAGAACGGGAAGAAAGCGAGCGTCTGGCGGCTGCCGTTGTGACAGCGCCAGACACCGCCGGGGACGATTAACCGGCGACCGGTGTGCGCATGGTGACGAACTCTTCGGCGGCCGTCGGGTGCACCCCGATGGTTTCGTCGAAGTGGCGCTTGGTGGCGCCAGCCTTCAAGGCAATTGCCAACCCCTGGACGATCTCACCCGCCTCCGGACCGACCATGTGACAGCCCAGCACCTTATCGGTCGCGGCATCCACCACCAGCTTCATCAACGTGCGCTCCTGGCATTCGGTCAGGGTCAGCTTCATCGGCCGGAAGCGGCTTTCGAAGATCACCACATCGTGCCCAGCGTCGCGCGCTTCTTCTTCGCTCAAACCGACGGTGCCAATGTTCGGCAAGCTGAACACCGCCGTCGGAATCATTTTGTAATCCACCGGACGATACTGCTCAGGCTTGAACAGGCGACGGGCCACCGCCATGCCTTCGGCCAGTGCCACCGGCGTCAGTTGCACCCGGCCAATCACATCCCCGAGCGCCAGAATCGACGGTTCAGCAGTCTGATACTGCTCGTCCACCTCAACAAAGCCTTTCCCGTCGAGTTTCACCCCGGTGTTTTCAAGCCCCAGGTTGTCCAGCATCGGTCGACGACCGGTGGCGTAGAACACACAGTCGGCTTCCAGTTGCCGGCCATCCTTGAGCGTCACCTTCAGAGTGCCGTCGGCTTGTTTGTCGATGCGCTCGATGTCGGCATTGAATTGCAGGTCCATGCCGCGCTTGGTCAGCTCTTCCTGCAAATGCTTGCGCACCGAACCGTCGAAGCCACGCAGGAACAGGTCACCGCGATACAGCAGCGTGGTTTTCGCACCCAGGCCGTGGAAGATCCCGGCGAACTCGACGGCGATGTAGCCACCGCCAACCACCAGCACTCGCTTGGGCAGTTCCTTGAGGAAAAACGCCTGATTGGAGCTGATCGCGTGCTCATGCCCCGGAATCTGTGGAATCTGCGGCCAGCCGCCGGTGGCGATCAGGATGTGTTTGGCACTGTGGCGCTCGCCATTGATCTCGACCGTGTGCGGATCGATGATCGTGGCGTGACCTTCATGCAGGGTCACGCCACTGTTGACCAGCAAATTGCGGTAAATACCGTTCAGGCGATTGATCTCGCGATCCTTGTTGGCGATCAGCGTCTCCCAATCGAACTGCGCCTCGTCGAGAGTCCAGCCAAAGCCCGAAGCCTGCTCGAAGTCTTCGGCGAAGTGCGCGCCGTAGACCAGCAATTTTTTCGGCACGCAGCCGACGTTGACACACGTGCCGCCCAGATAGCGACTCTCGGCCACGGCCACTTTCGCGCCGAAACCGGCTGAAAATCGAGCCGCCCGCACACCACCAGAACCGGCACCAATCACATAAAGGTCAAAATCGTAGGCCATTTTCTATCTCCTCGGCAGGCCATCAGCATACCCGCCGCCATGGGTTGGGCAAGCACTGCTATCGATATAGGGCCAGAAAATGAAAAGCCACCCGAACAGACTGTGTGAAAACCTAGCAATCTGCGCAGCGCTCAAAGAAAATGCTCCGTATCGAAAGATACGGAGCATTTTTCGTTATGGCCTACATCCAG